>NZ_JFJW01000004.1:60854-61099 GCF_000611125.1 Cupriavidus sp. SK-4 | reverse complement strand
TCGAAGGCGGCGAAGCGCGCCCGCCGCGCCGTTTTGGCGACGACGACAACCGCCCGCGCCGCACTGGCGACGATCGCGGCGAGGCACGTCCGCGCCGTTTCGAAGGCGGCGAAGCGCGCCCGCCGCGCCGCTTCGAGGGTGGTGATTCGCGTCCGCCGCGCCGTGCTGGCGAGGACAACAACCGTCCCCGCCGTTTCGAAGGCGCCGACTCGCGTCCGCGCCGCGTTGGCGATGACGAGAACCGT
>NZ_JFJW01000004.1:36683-60807 GCF_000611125.1 Cupriavidus sp. SK-4 | reverse complement strand
GGCGAGGACAACACCCGCCCCCGCCGCTTCGAAGGCGCCGACTCGCGTCCGCGCCGTTATGGCGATGACGACCAGCGCCCGCGCCCCGCGCCGTCGGGCGAGCGCCGCCGTGAAGGCACCGCTCCGGCACGCCGCTTCAGCGACGCCGCCGACCGCATCCGCACCGCCGGCCCGGCACGCCAGCAGGCACCGGCCGCGCGCCAGGAAAAGCCCGCCCGCGCCGAGTCCAGCCACGACGACGGCCTGGTGCGCCTGTCCAAGCGCATGTCCGAACTGGGCCTGTGCTCGCGCCGCGAAGCCGACGAATGGATCCCGCACGGCTGGGTGCTGGTCGACGGCAAGCCCGTGACCGAACTGGGCAGCCGCATCCGCCCCGACGCCGAGATCGAGATCATGCAGGAAGCGCGCTCCGAACAGGGCGAGCGCGTCACGGTGCTGCTGAACAAGCCGGTGGGCTACGTCTCCGGCCAGGCCGAAGACGGCTACGAGCCGGCCGCGGTGCTGTTCACTCCCGAGAACCAGTGGGAAGGCGACCCCACGCGCAAGCGCTTTGCCCCGTGGCAACGCAAGAGCCTGGCCCCGGCGGGCCGCCTCGATATCGACTCAACCGGCCTGCTGGTGCTGACGCAGGACGGCCGCGTCGCGCGCGCGCTGATCGGCGAGGATTCGACCGTCGAGAAGGAATACCTGGTGCGCGTGGTCTGGCACTCGCCGCAGGGCGTGGTCGAGCGCAATATCAGCGCGGAATTCCCGGCCGATGATCTCGAGCTGCTGCGCCACGGGCTGTCGCTGGATGGCGTGCCGCTCAAGCCGGCCAAGGTGAGCTGGCAGAACGAGGAGCAGCTGCGCTTCGTGCTGCGCGAAGGCCGCAAGCGCCAGATCCGTAGGATGTGCGAGCAGGTCGGGCTGCAGGTGGTGGGCCTCAAGCGCGTGCGCATGGGACGCGTGGTGCTGGGGGACCTGCCGCCGGGCAAGTGGCGATTCCTGGGGCAGTTTGAGAAGTTCTGATTCCGGAATTTGCCGACACAAAAAAAACCGGTCCCCAAGGACCGGTTTTTTTGCGCCTTGCGCGGGTTCGATACCGCGCAGCACCGCTCGTCAATCGTCGTTATTCGGCGGCAGATCCGGAAACAACACCTCCGTAAACCCAAACTGCCTGAAGTCCTTGATCCGCATCGGATAGAGGATGCCCTGCAGGTGGTCGCACTCATGCTGCACCACCCGCGCATGGAAGCCCTCGGCCACGCGCTCGATGCGGTTGCCCATCAGGTCGTAGCCGCTGTACTTCAGCCGCAGGTGGCGTGGCACCACGCCGCGCAGGCCAGGGACTGACAGGCAGCCTTCCCAGCCGTCCTCCATCTCGTCGGACTCCATTTCCAGCACCGGGTTGATCAGCACTGTCTTGGGCACGGTCGGCGCGTCGGGGTAGCGCGGGTTGCGGTCGAAGCCGAAGATCACCACCTGCAGGTCCACGCCGATCTGCGGCGCGGCCAGGCCGGCGCCGTTGGCGTGGTCCATGGTGTCGAACATGTCTTCGATCAGCGTGCGCAGCTCCGGCGTATTGAAACGCTCCACCGGCCGCGCCACCTGCAGCAGGCGCGCGTCGCCCATCTTGAGAATCTCGCGGATCATGGTTGTTTCCCCGGTTATTCCTGTGCCGGCGCGGCGCCGGCCTCTGCCAGCAGCGCCAGCATGCCGGCCTCGTCCAGCACCGGCACGCCCAGCGCCTCGGCCTTGTCGAGCTTGCTGCCTGCCTCGGCGCCAGCGACCACGTAGTCGGTCTTCTTCGATACCGAACCCGCCACCTTGGCGCCGGCGGCTTCCAGCAGTTCCTTGGCGTCCTCGCGCGACATGGTGGGCAGCGTGCCGGTCAGCACGAAGGTCTTGCCCGACAGCGGCGCCGGGGCCTTGGCCACCGGCTCGCTTTCCGCCCAGTGTACGCCTGCGGCGCGCAGTTGTTCGATGACCTCGACGTTGTGCGGCTCGGCAAAGAAGTGCGCGATCGACTGCGCCACCACCGGGCCGACGTCGTTCACTTCCAGCAGCGCGGCTTCGTCGGCTGCCATCAGCCCATCCAGCTTGCCGAAATGCCTGGCCAGGTCCTTGGCGGTGGCTTCGCCCACATGGCGGATGCCCAGCGCGAAGATAAAGCGGTTCATGGTGGTCTCGCGCGACGCGTCGATCGCCGCCACCAGGTTGGCCGCCGACTTGTCGGCCATGCGCTCCAGCGCGGCCAGCTTGGCCACGCCCAGCTTGAACAGGTCCGCAGGCGTGCGCACGATGCCCTGGTCGACCAGTTGCTCGACCAGCTTGTCGCCCAGGCCTTCGATATCCATGGCGCGCCGCTGCGCGAAATGCAGCAGCGCCTGCTTGCGCTGCGCGGCGCAGATCAGGCCGCCGGTGCAGCGCGCGATGGCTTCGTCCTCGAGCTTCTCGATATGCGAGCCGCACACCGGGCAGGCGGTCGGCATCACGAAGGCGCGCGCATCAGCCGGGCGGCGCTCGGTCACCACGCCGACCACTTCCGGGATCACGTCGCCAGCGCGGCGCACGATCACGGTGTCGCCGATATGCACGTCCTTGCGGCGGATCTCGTCCTCGTTGTGCAGCGTGGCATTGGTCACAGTCACGCCGCCGACGAAGACCGGCTTGAGCCGCGCCACCGGCGTGATCGCGCCGGTGCGGCCGACCTGCACTTCGATGTCCTCGACGATGGTGGTCATTTCCTGCGCCGGGAACTTGTGCGCCAGCGCAAAGCGCGGCGCGCGCGAGACAAAGCCCAGGCGCTCCTGCTCGGCCAGTGCGTTGACCTTGTAGACCACACCGTCGATGTCATACGGCAGCGCGTCGCGGCGCTGGCCGATATCGCGGTAGAAATCCAGCAGGCCCTGCGCGCCCTTCACCACCGCGCGGTCCTTGCACACCGGCAGGCCCAGCGCGGCAAAGCCGTCGAGCATCACGCTGTGGGTGGGCGGACGGTCCACGCCCTGCAGCTCGCCCAGGCCGTAGGCGAAGAATGACAGCGGCCGCTTGGCGGTGATGCGCGGATCGAGCTGGCGCAGGCTGCCCGCGGCGGCGTTGCGCGGGTTGACGAAGGTCTTCTCCCCGGCCTCGGCCTGGCGTTCGTTGAGCTTGTCGAAGTCGCCGCGGTACATGAAGACTTCGCCCCGCACTTCAAGCACGGCGGGAGCCTGGCCGCGCAGCTTCAGCGGAATCGCCTTGATGGTGCGCACGTTGACCGTGACATCTTCGCCGGTCTCGCCGTCGCCGCGGGTGGCGGCCTGCACCAGGCGGCCATCCTCATAGCGCAGCGACATGGCCAGGCCGTCGAACTTCAGCTCGCAGGCGTACTCGACCGCATCGGCGGCGCTGAACAGGTCCTGCTCGCCGGCGGCGGGCGCGGTGCGGCCCAGGCCCTGCGCGCAGCGGCGGTCGAAGTTCAGTACGTCTTCATCCGCAAAGCCGTTGTTGAGCGACAGCATCGGCACGCGGTGGCGCACCGAGTCGAAGGCCGACAGCGGCTCGCCGCCCACGCGCTGGGTGGGCGAGTCCGGCGTCTGCAGTTCGGGATGCTCAAGCTCCAGCGCCTGCAGCTCACTGAACAGCGCGTCGTACTCGGCATCGGGAATGGTGGGCGCGTCCAGCACGTAGTACTGGTAGTTGTGGCGATCCAGCTCGTCGCGCAGCCAGGCCACGCGCTTGGCGGCGGCTTCGGGCGGCAAGGGGCCGGCGGGCGCGGAGGCATCTGCCTGCGCGCCGCGGTGTGTTGCGGTCATGGCAGGCTCCGGCTAGATACTGAACAGGCGCTGCGCCACCAACGAACCGGCCGGCATGCCGCGCGCTTCCAGCTTGTTGTACAGCGTTTCAAGCTGGCTGAAGATCGCGACGAACGAGGCCTCGGTCAGCGGCCGCATATTGTCGTCGACCAGTTGCGCGCCCATGCGCTGGGCCAGCGTGTGGCCGTATTCGCACACGGTCTTGAACGGCTTGGCGGCCTGGTCGGCCACCGGCACGTCGAGCAGCAGCGTGATCTGGCGGCCGGCCTTGACGGTCAGGTCGTCGCGCAGGAAGTTGGTGTCGCCGAACTGCAGCGTGAACAGCGGACGCTGCACGCCCTCGGCGTTGGCCTGGTAGCGGATAAAACGCGTGCCGTCGCGCGACAGCACCAGCCCGTCCTGCGTGGCCACGTTCTGCACGTACGCCGCCGACCACGGCGCGCCATCCGAGATCACGTTGACGCCCAGCTGCACGTCGCAGCCGGCGGCAAAGCCGTCAAGCTCGCGCGCGTTGGCGACGGTCTCGCTCATGTCCGGCAGGTCGGCCGAGGCATCGAGCGACTCGGCCAGCGACTCTACCGCGGTGACGAATTCCGAGAACTCCAGCGCGTTGAGCGGGCCGCCGCGGTTGGCCAGCTGCACGCCGACCTGCAGGTCTTCATACTGGTGGCCGGCGGTGACCGGCTCCCATGCATTGGCTTCAGTGCGCAGGCCCTCGATATGGACCTGCTTGGTGCCGGCCCGGCGCAGCCGGCCGGTCAGCGGCAGGATGCGGTCACCGGAGGCCTTGCGCTCCAGGTGCAGGGGCACGATGCAGTCGATCAGCGGATCGATCAGGGCCGGCGCGGGCTGGCCATCGGGCACGGCAGCCACCGGGGCCGGGGCCGGGGCGGGTGCAGGCGCGGGAACCGGGGCCGGAGTGGCCTCGGCTTCAGCTTCAGCTTCTGCTTCGGCCTTGTCCTCGGCGGCCTCGGCATGCGTCGCGGCGGCCGCGACGGACACTTCCTCGGCGACGACTTCGTCCGCGTCCGCGGTGCTTGCGGCGGCCGCAGCGGCGGCAGCCGCATGGTTGTTGTCCGTCGCCACCGCGGCACCGGCCGTGGCCTGCGCCGGAGATAGCGTCGGCTCACGCCGCGGTGCCTGTTCGGCAGCGGCTTCGTGCAGGCGCGCGGCGGTTTCCGGCGCGGTGCCCTGGCCGACCACCGGCTCGCGCATCGGCGGCAGGTCGTCTTCGGGGCTGAGCTCGCGCGGGCGGCGCGCCTTGCGGATCTGCCACTGGTTGTAGCCGAACACCAGTACCACGAAAACCAGGCCCGCGACGATCAGCGCGGTCTGCAGGTCCATGTTCAGTTTCATGCTGCCTCCGCCATCGAAACCGCCGCGTCCATATCCACGGCCACGATACGCGAAACGCCCTGCTCCTGCATGGTCACGCCAATGAGTTGATGAGCCATTTCCATGGCAATCTTGTTATGTGAGATGAAAACGAATTGAGTCTTGTCCGACATGCGCGCCACCATATTGGCGTAGCGCTCGGTGTTGGCGTCGTCCAGCGGCGCGTCCACCTCGTCCAGCAGGCAGAACGGTGCCGGGTTGAGCTGGAACATGGCAAACACCAGCGCGATCGCGGTCAGCGCCTTCTCGCCGCCCGACAGCAGGTGGATGGTCGAGTTCTTCTTGCCCGGGGGCTGCGCCATCACCTGCACGCCGGCGTCGAGGATCTCCTCGCCGGTCATGATCAGGCGCGCCTGGCCGCCGCCGAACAGCGACGGGAACAGCTCACCGAAATGATGGTTGACCTGGTCGAAGGTGCCCTGCAGCAGCGCGCGGGTTTCCTGGTCGATCTTGGCGATCGCGTCTTCCAGCGTGTTGATGGCGTCGTTCAGGTCGGCCGACTGCGCATCGAGGAAGGTCTTGCGCTCGCGCGCCGCGGCCAGCTCGTCGAGCGCGGCCATGTTGACCGGGCCCAGCGCGTTGATGGCGTTGTTGATGCGCGTGACTTCGCCCTGCAGGTATGACGGCTTCAGGTCGCCGGTCAGCTTGTCGGCCAGCGCGGCCTCGTCCACCTCGGCCGCGGTCAGTTGCTCGCTGAACTGCTCCTGGTTCAGGCGCGCGGCCTGTTCCTTGAGCTGCAGTTCAGTGATGCGGTCGCGCAGCGGCTGCAGGCTGCGCTCGGCGGCCAGGCGCTGCTCGTCGTGCTGGCGCAGCTGTGCCGACAGCGCATCGAGTTCGGTGCGCGCGATGGTGAGCTTTTCTTCCTTCTCGGCGCGGCGCTCCAGCGCTTCCTGCAGGCCGGTGTTCGCGGTCTGCTCGTTGATGGTTTCCAGCTCGGCGCGGGCGTTTTCCAGCGATTCGGCAATGCGTTCGGCCTGGTCGGCTGCCACCTGGATATTGCGGCGCAACTCGTCGATGCGGCTCGCCAGGTTGCGCTCGGCAAAGAGGGCTTCCTGTGCGGCGCGCTCGAAGTCGCGCAACTGGTGGCGCGCGCCCGAGAGCTTGCTGTCCAGCGCCTCGAAGGCCATCTGCTGGTCTTCATGCGTGGCTTGCATCTCGGCCAGCGCGGCGTCGTGCTGCTCGAAGCTGGCTTCGGATTCGGCGCGGATGGCGCGCTGCTCTTCGATCTGTGCGTGGATCTCGTCCAGTTCCTCGCGGATCTGGCCGCTGCGGGCGGAATAGCGCTCCATCGCCTGCGACAGCTTGAGCACGTCCATCTGCAACGCGTGCACGCGGCGGGTAGCCTGCTCGGCGCGCGCGCGGGCATCGCCCAGCCCCTGGCTGGCCTGGGTGTAGGCCGCTTCGGCACGCACCGCCTGGGTCTTGGCTTCGTCGGACAGCAGCAGCTGCGCGCGCGCCTGCTTCTGCAGGTTTTCGATTTCCTGCTCGCGCGCCAGCATGCCGGCCTGCTCGGAATCGGCGGCGTAGATCTGGATGGCGTTGCGGCCCACCAGGTGGCCCTCGGCCACGACGAACGACGCACCGTCAGGCAGCGTGTTGCGCGCGGCCAGCGCCTGCGCCATGTCGGTGGCGACATAGGTATCGGCCAGCCAGTCCTGCATCACGGCGCGGATGCCCGGCTCGGTGACCTGCACCAGCGACATCAGCGGGCGCAGGCCGGCAGGCGTTTCCAGCGGACGGGCGGCGGCCGGCGGCGAGTAAAACGCCAGCTTGGCCGGCGGCGCGTCGGACAGGAAGGCCTTGACCCAGTCCAGGTTCGACACTTCCAGCGCGGCCAGCTTCTCGCGCAGCACGGATTCGAGCGCGTTTTCCCAGCCCGGCTCGATATGGACCTTCTTCCACAGGCGCGGCAGCTCGGCCAGCTCATGCCTGGCCAGCCACGGCTGTACCTTGCCGTCGGTCTGCACGTTCTCCTGCAGCTGGCGCAGCGCCGACAGGCGCGCCTCCAGCGTGGCGATGGCGGAGGCTTCGCTGTGCACGCGCGCCTGCGCGGCGCGGCGCGCTTCGTCCAGGCGCGGCACGCTCTCTTCGGCGTCGGCCAGCACGGCCTGGGCTTCCTCGACCAGCGCTTCCTGCTCGGCCAGCTCGGCGCGGGCCTGCTCCAGGCGGGTCTCGTCGGGACGGTCCAGGCCCTTTTCTTCCGCCGACAGGCGTTCGCGGCGCTGTTCCAGCTGCTGCAGCATCTGGTCGGCGCTGCGCTGCTGCGCGGCTTCGAGCTTCAGGGCCTGCTCGGCCTGCATGATGCCGGCGCGCTGCTCGTTGAGCAGTTGCTGGGCGTCGCGCCATTGCCCTTCCAGCGTCGGCAGTTCGTCGTTCTTGTGGGCGACGGCTTCCTGCGCCTCGACCGTGCGGCCTTCGGCTACTGCCAGGTTTTCCTCGGCCTGCGCCAGCTCGTCGGTGGCCTGTTCGGCCTTGCCCTGCCACTGCTCGCGCTGCCCGGTCAGCGCCGCGATCTGGGCCTGCACGCGGTTGCGCGATTCCACCACGTAGCGGATCTCGGCTTCTAGCTTGCTGACTTCGGCATTGGCCTCATACAGCACGCCCTGCGCGGCGTGCATGCCATCGGACGCCGCGTAGTGCGCGGCGCGCATGGTTTCGAGCTCGGCTTCGACATGGCGCAACTGCGCGGTCTGCGCTTCCAGGTCGATCTGGGCCTGCTCGATGGCGCGCTGGTGGCGTTCCTGCTCTTGCTGGGCCTCGCGCTTGCGCAGCAGCCACAGCAGGTGCTGCTTCTCTTCGCCGTCGGCGTGCAGCGTCTTGAAGCGCTGCGCCACCTCGGCCTGGCCTTCCAGTTTCTCGAGGTTGCTGCCGAGTTCGCGCAGGATGTCTTCGACGCGGGTCAGGTTCTCGCGCGTGTCGGACAGGCGGTTTTCGGTCTCGCGGCGGCGTTCCTTGTACTTGGACACGCCCGCGGCTTCTTCCAGGAAGATGCGCATGTCATCGGGCTTGGCCTCGATGATGCGCGAGATCATGCCCTGCCCGATGATGGCGTAGGCGCGCGGGCCCAGGCCCGTGCCCAGGAAGATGTCCTGGATGTCGCGCCGGCGCACCGGCTGGTTGTTGATGTAGTAGGACGAAGTGCCGTCGCGGGTCAGCACGCGCTTGACCGCGACTTCGGCGTACTGGCTCCACTGGCCGGCAGCGCGGCCCTCGGCATTGTCGAACACCAGTTCGACACTCGCCCGGCCGGCCTGCTTGCGCGCGGTGGAGCCGTTGAAGATGACGTCCTGCATGGATTCGCCACGCAGCTCTGACGCACGTGACTCACCCAGCACCCAGCGCACCGCATCGATGATGTTCGATTTGCCGCAGCCGTTGGGACCTACGATGCCGACCAGTTGGCCGGGCACTTGAAAATTGGTGGGATCGACAAATGACTTGAAGCCCGCCAGCTTGATCGAGGATAGTCGCACGGTTTCTCGTGTGGTATCGGCCACTCCGGTATCGGAACCGGGGTCGGCCTGGTATCGGGGCTATTGCACTGTTCAGAAAGCCGGGCTGCGCGGGAGCCGGCGCGGCGTGACGCCAGCACCTCAAAATACCCCTCGGGCCCGAGAATTGGGGCTAATCATACCATCGCAGATGCCTTCGCCGGCCCGTTTGGCAGTCGCCCCGGCGTCATATCCCATGGCCGATTTCCCTTGCTATTCCGCCCCTTACAAGCGTTTCCGCAAGCACTTTGGCAGGCGCCGCGGGCGCTGTCAGCCATCGTTGCCGGCCAATCGCCGGGAAACTAATTAGGGTAAATGCTAGTCTCTGATCTGTCGGCGTGACTCCGGATGCGCTCCGAGCCACACGCCCATGAACGCCCCTCGCAGCCTTTGGCCAACCAGGAGGACAGAGCATGAGTGAACCGTCAACGGCCGCCCGGCCGTGGTCTGTCAGCGACATCAACTACCAGGCGATCGACGTGGAACGCGTACGCGGCGACCGCGATTTCTTCTACCTGCTGGTGTCAGCCTCGTTCATCGAGAGCGGATCCGACACCTATGCAGGCAACCTTGCCACCTATTACGCCCGTGTGCCCGACGCGGCCGACTGGCTTTCCGAGCACTGGGAAGCCGAGGAACTGCAGCACGGGCTGGCGCTGCGGCGCTATGTCGAGCATGTCTGGCCGGAATTCGACTGGGAGCGCGGCTATGCACGCTTCTTCGACGAGTACAGCAAGACCTGCTCGATCGACCAGTTCGAGCCGACCGAGGGCCTGGAAATGGCGGCCCGCTGCGTGGTGGAAACCGGCACCGCCGCCTACTACCGCGCGCTGGAACAGGCCAGCGACGAACCGGTGCTGCGCGACCTGACGCGCCGCATCTCCAACGACGAGGTGCGGCACTACAAGCACTTCTACCAGTACTTCAACCGCTTTGCGGCATCCGAGCGGCTGGGCCGGCTGCGCGTGCTGGGTGCGCTGGCGCGCCGGCTGCTGGAGATCAAGAACGAGGACGCCGCGATCGCGCTGCGCAATGTGCTGCGCATGGAGCGCGGTGTGGAAGCGGTGTCAGAAGCCGAGGTGCGCGCGCTCAACGCGCGCGTGTCCGGGGTGATCCGGCGCAACATCCCCATCGAAATGACCGTGAAGATGCTGCTGCGGCCGCTGCACTTGCACCGCGGCGTGGAGCGCGCGGTGCGGACTCCACTGGTGGCAGTGGTGTCGCGGGTCATGCTGCACTGAAGCGCCCACCGGGTCAGTCAGTGACATGCGGCTGCCTCGGCGCCCGCTGCGGCTGGCGCCAGCGCGCGGCTGCGGTGCACCAGTCCCGACAAGGCGCCGGCGGCCACGATGCACAGCCCGCCGGCCGCTTCCTTCCAGCTCAGTACCTCGGTCGCCAGCCACCACGCCGACAGCGCTGCGATCACGATTTCGAACAGCATCAGCAGCGACACGCGGTTGGCCGGCAGCCGCTGCAGCCCGTATTGCACCACCGAGTTGCTGACCACCAGCACCGCCGCCAGGCCCAGCACCAGCATGCCCACGCTGACCTGCGCGCCCTGGACGATGGTCATCGACGGGCCATCCAGCAGCAGCGCGGCCGGCACGCCCACCACCGTGCAGCCCAGGTAGACCACCACCGTGCGCACGCGCGCGTCCATGTCCGGGAAACGCTGGCCGGCGCGGCGCGACAGCACGTTATTGACGGCAAAGCCCATGCCGCCGATCAGGCCCGACCATTCCGCGGCGGAACCTGGCAGCGGCACGCCGACCTCGGGCGTCCACAGCATCAGCCCGGCGCCGAACAGGGCCAGCGCCACCAGCGACAGCCCTGCCGCCGACAGCCGCTCGCCCAGGAACAGCCGGGCAAACAGCGCAGTCCAGACCGGGGTCAGGTAGAACAGCAGCAGCACGCGCATCACATGGCCGTTGACGCTGCCCCAGACGAAGCCGGCATTGGTCACACCCGCCGCCAGCCCGATCGCGACGAACAGCCAGTGCGGGCGCAGGCCGGCCAGGTGCCGGCGGAAGGCCAGCAGCGACAGCACCGCCGCGACCGAGCTGACCAGCGCCGCGGCGTGCATGCCGCCCAGGCCCCAGCCCGCCAGCACGCGGTACGGGAACCAGGCGATGCCCCAGACCGAGGCGCCGATCAGGATGGAAAGCGATGCCTTGACCGCATGGCGGTCGGCCGGCGCATGCTGCGCCGCAACAGTATTTGTGCTCATAAAGGGAATCAGTGCGAGGCGAGCCGGGCCGCCGGCCAGTGACAGGCAGGCAGCGTCCGGACGGCGCCGGCGGCATCACCAGGGCGTGATGCCCGCCATCCGTGCTCGTGGCCGGCCGCGCGGGCCGGGCCGGCGCACGGAAACCCGCGCCGTTCCTCTATAATGCGTCGTTTTAACCGGCCCCGACTGACACTGTGAATCCGCGCCTCGACCTGCTCCAGCCCTACCCGTTCGAGAAACTGCGGGTGCTCTTTGCGCAGGTAAAGCCTGCCGACAAGCCGGCCATCAGCTTTGGCATCGGTGAACCCAAGCATCCGACGCCTGAATTCATCAAGCAAGCGCTGGCGGAGTCGCTCGCGGGGCTGGCGAATTATCCCACAACGGCAGGTTCCGATGCACTACGGCAGTGCATCGCCAGCTGGCTGGAACGCCGCTACGGCCTGCCCAAGGTCAACGCCGCCACCGAAGTGCTGCCGGTGACCGGCTCGCGCGAGGCGCTGTTCGCCTTTGCCCAGACCGTGGTCGACGGCACCCGCCCGGGCGCGCTGGTGCTGTGCCCCAACCCGTTCTACCAGATCTACGAAGGCGCGGCGCTGCTGGCCGGCGCCACTCCGGTATTCGCCAACAGCGACCCGGCGCGCAACTTCGCCCCGGCCTTCGACCGCATCGCCGACGATGTCTGGCAGAAGGTGCAACTGCTGTTTGTGTGCACGCCCGGCAATCCGACTGGTGCGGTGCTGTCGCTGGAAGACTGGAAGCAACTGTTTGCGCTGTCGGACCGCTACGGCTTTGTGATCGCCTCGGACGAGTGCTACTCGGAGATCTATTTCGACGAAGGCCGCGCCCCGCTGGGTGCGCTGGAAGCCGCGCACAAGCTGGGCCGTGGCTTTGACCGGCTGGTGATGTTCTCCAGCTTGTCCAAGCGCTCCAACGTGCCGGGCCTGCGCTCGGGCTTCGTCGCCGGCGATGCCGCGCTGCTGAAGAAATTCCTGCTATACCGTACCTACCACGGCGGCGCCATGAACCCCGCGGTGCAGAGCGCCAGCATCGCCGCCTGGAACGACGAATCGCATGTGCGCGAGAACCGCGCCGCCTACGTGCGCAAGTTCAGCGAAGTCACGCCGATGCTGGCCGAGGTGCTGGACGTGGCGCTGCCCGATGCCGGCTTCTACCTGTGGGCCGATGTCTCGCGCACGGGGCTGAGCGATACCGAGTTCGCCGCGCGCCTGCTGGCCGAGCAGAACGTGACCGTGCTGCCCGGCAGCTACCTTGCGCGCGAAGCCGACGGCATCAACCCAGGTGCAAACCGCGTGCGCATGGCGCTGGTGGCGACGCCCGAGGAATGCCTGGAAGGCGCGCGCCGGATCGTGGAATTTTGCAAATCGCTGGGCTGACCCGCACTTTCCCGGGAGGGTATTTCGCCTTTCCCGCCATCCAATCAACCACTGAAAAAACGAACATGACGCAAGCTCTGCAAGCCCTGATCGACCAGGCCTGGGAAGACCGCACCAGCCTGTCGCCCAAGTCCGCCCCCAACGACATCCGCGAAGCCGTCGCCAACGTCATCAGCCAGCTGGATTCCGGCGCGCTGCGCGTGGCCGAGAAGCAAGGCAAGGACTGGATCGTCAACCAGTGGGTCAAGAAGGCCGTGCTGCTGTCGTTCCGCCTGGAAGACAACGCGCCGATGAGCGCCGGCGGCTTTGCCCAGTTCTACGACAAGGTGCCGACCAAGTTCGCCAACTGGAGCGCCGACGACTTCGCCAAGGCCGGCTTCCGCGTGGTGCCGCCGGCCGTGGCCCGCCGTGGCTCGTTCATCGCCAAGAACGCGGTGCTGATGCCGTCGTACGTCAACATCGGCGCCTACGTCGATGAAGGCACCATGGTCGACACCTGGGCCACGGTCGGTTCGTGCGCGCAGATCGGCAAGAACGTCCACCTGTCGGGCGGCGTGGGCATCGGCGGCGTGCTGGAGCCGCTGCAGGCCAACCCGGTCATCATCGAAGACAACTGCTTTATCGGCGCACGCTCGGAAGTGGTTGAAGGCGTGATCGTGGAAGAGAACTCGGTGATCTCGATGGGCGTGTACCTGGGCCAGTCGACCAAGATCTATGACCGCGAAACCGGCGAGATCCACTATGGCCGCGTGCCGGCGGGCTCGGTGGTGGTGGCGGGCAACCTGCCGTCCAAGGATGGCAAGTACAGCCTGTACTGCGCCGTGATCGTGAAGAAGGTCGACGCGCAGACCCGCGCCAAGACCAGCCTGAACGACCTGCTGCGCGGCGACTGAGCGCGCCTGGCGCAGCCCGCAACGGCTGCGCCGCCCCGCCCCAGGGCCCGGCCCCGGGGCAGTATTTCCGTTGTCACCCCGCCTGGCCAGGCTGAACATGCCTTCCCTCCGCAAGCGACTCATGGCCCTGGATCCCACCACCGTCAGTACCGTGCTCTCCCTGCTGCCCACCATTCTCGAGCAGGCCAACAAGACCATCGAGAAGCTGAAGAAGAACAAGCGCAAGGATGGAACGCCGGAAGGCGCGGTGGCCGACACGCGCGATCCCGTGGCCCGCATCGCCGAGCTGGAAGCCGCTGCCGTGCAGCAGGCCGAGGCCGTCAAGCTGCTGGCCGAGCAACATGCCATCACCATCGATGCGCTGCGCAAGGAAGCCGCCCGGCTGGACCGCCGCCTGCGCCTGATGACTGCGGTGGCAATGGGCGGCGTGGCGCTGGGCCTGGGCGGCCTGGTGATCGCGCTGAACCTGCTGTTCCGCTGAATCCAATCCATCAAGACTAGCCATGACCGTCCTGCTCTACGGCATTCCCAACTGCGATACCGTCAAGAAAGCCCGCACCTGGCTGGATGCCAACGGCGTGGCCTACAGCTTCCACGACTTCAAGAAGCAAGGCGTGGATGAAGCCATGCTGCGCGGCTGGCTGAGGCATGTACCGCTGGCGACGCTGCTCAACCGCAAGGGCACCACCTGGCGCGCGCTGTCGGACGCCGACAAGGCCCGCGCCGAGCAGGAAGCCGGCGCGATCGCGCTGATGCAGCAAAGCCCGTCGCTGATCAAGCGCCCGGTGCTGGCCCACGATGGCAAGGTGATGGTCGGTTTCTCCGCCGACCAGTACGCCGGCCAGTTCTGATTTCCATTTCCGTAGTCCGATGACCGCCACCCTCGCCGCCACCCTCGCCCTCACCGAAGACCTGATCCGCCGCCGCTCCGTCACGCCCGCCGACGAAGGCTGCCAGGCCGTCCTGGAAACCCGCCTGAAGGCGCTCGGCTTCGACTGCGAAGCGCTCGTCAGCGGCCCCGACGATTTCCGCGTGACCAACCTGTGGGCGGTCAAGCGCGGCACGCAGGGCAAGGACGGCAAGCTGCTGGTCTTTGCCGGCCATACCGACGTGGTGCCGACCGGCCCGCTGGAGCAGTGGCATTCGGACCCGTTCGAACCGACGCACCGCGACGGCAAGCTGTACGGCCGCGGCGCCGCCGATATGAAGACCTCGATCGCCGGCTTCGTGGTGGCGGTGGAAGAGTTCGTCAAGGCGCACCCTGCGCATGCCGGCTCGATCGCCTTCCTGATCACCAGCGACGAGGAAGGCCCGGCGCACGACGGCACCATCAAGGTGGTCGAGGCCCTGTCCGCGCGCGGCGAGCGCCTGGACTACTGCGTGATCGGCGAGCCGACCTCGGTCGACACGCTCGGCGACATGGTCAAGAACGGCCGCCGCGGCTCGCTGTCGGGCAAGCTCACGGTCAAGGGCATCCAGTGCCATATCGCCTACCCGCACCTGGGCCGCAACCCGATCCATGAAGCCGCGCCGGCGCTGGCCGAGCTGGCCGCCGAGGTCTGGGACCAGGGCAATGAGTACTTCCCGCCGACCAGCTGGCAGATGTCGAACATCCACGGCGGCACCGGCGCCACCAACGTGATCCCGGGCCACGTCACCATCGACTTCAACTTCCGCTTCTCGACCGCCAGCACGCCCGAAGGCCTGAAGGCGCGCGTGCATGCGATCCTGGACCGCCACCAGCTGGAATACGCGCTGGACTGGACCCTGGGCGGCGAGCCCTTCCTGACCCCGCGCGGCGAGCTGTCCGACGCGCTGTCGTCGGCGATCGAGGCCGAGACCGGCGTCAAGACCGAGCTGTCGACCACCGGCGGCACCTCGGACGGGCGCTTTATCGCCAGGATCTGCCCGCAGGTGATCGAGTTCGGCCCGCCCAACGCCAGCATCCACAAGATCGACGAGCACGTTGAAGTGCGCTTCATCGAGCCGCTGAAGAACGTTTACCGCGGCGTGCTGGAACGTCTCGTCGCCTGATTTTTTTCGCCGAAAGACACCCATACATGGCAACGCCCTCTCCCCTGCGCACCGTGCGCGACCTGCTGCGCCTCGCAGTCTCGCGCTTTACCGCCGCGCGCCTGTCCTTCGGCCACGGCAGCGCCAATGCCTATGACGAAGCCGCCTACCTGGTGCTGCATACGCTGAACCTGCCGCTCGACACGCTCGACCCCTTCCTGGACGCGCGCCTGCTGCCCGAGGAAGTCGATGCCGTGCTCAAGGTCATCGACCGCCGCGTCAATGAGCGCGTGCCGGCCGCCTACATCACGCACGAGGCCTTTATGCACGGCCTGCGCTTCTACGTCGATTCACGCGTGATCGTGCCGCGCAGCTTTATCGGTGAACTGCTGCAGGACGGGCTGGAGCCCTGGGTTGGCGAGACCGACAGCATCGGCCCGGTGCTGGAGCTGTGCACCGGCTCCGGCTGCCTGCCGATCGTGGCCGCGCACGTCTGGCCGAACGCGAAGATCGACGCCGTCGACATCTCGCCCGACGCGCTCGCCGTGGCACGCCGCAACGTGGCCGACTACAAGATGGACGACCGCATCCGGCTGTATGAAGGCGACCTGTACGCGCCGCTGCCGCATGGCGCCACCTACGACGTGATCCTGACCAACCCGCCCTACGTCAACGAAGGCTCGATGCAGGCGCTGCCGCCGGAATACCTGGCCGAGCCGCGCATCGCCCTGGCCGGCGGCGACGACGGCATGGACGTGGTGCGGCGGATCATCGCCGGCGCCAAGGCGCACCTGAACCCGGGCGGCGTGCTGGTGGTGGAGATCGGCAACGAGCACGCCAACGTGGAAGCCGCGTTCCCCGAGCTGGAAATCGTCTGGCTGCCGGTCAGTGCGGGGGATGAGCAGGTGTTTTTGCTGACGTATGACGCGCTGCCGGGGTAGTTTGTTAGCGGACTCATAGCTCATCACGGTGGGGGTAGCAATTCAAGCCGGGCTGTCGGTCTGCCAGTGCCTGCCCTCACCCCCTGCCCCTCTCCCGCAAGCGGGAGAGGGGAGCAAACCGGCCGAACGCCGGCGTGGTTGGTAGAACCACCGTTTTTCGCTGACCGATTGGGTGCTCCCTCTCCCGCTTGCGGGAGAGGGCTGGGGTGAGGGCCGGCGTTTCGACGAAGTGCTGCGCAAACTGGGCGAACACCGGCCATCCCCCGGCCATGAATACCGCGCCCGCTCTACACTCGCTGCAGATATCCGCCAACCATTGCGCCTTCGCCCCGCAGCCAGTGCGGCGGCAAACCCTGAAGCCGTGACCCCCAGCAACACCCGCCTCCCCGCATCGCCCGACGCCCTGCCCGCCCATGCCCCGGCAGCGCACGCCGCGCGCGGTATCGCCCTGCTGACGTTCGCCTTTGCGCTCAGCCAGTTCTTCCGCTCCTGCCTGGCGGTGATGGCGCCCGAGCTGCAGCATGATTTCGGGCTGTCGCCGGCCGGCTTCGGCGCACTGTCTTCGTCGTTCTTCCTGGCCTTTGCCGTGGCGCAGATCCCGGTGGGCATTGCCTTCGACCGCTACGGCGTGGGCCGGCCGACCGCGCTGCTGCTGGCGGTGGGCGCCGTGTCGTCGATCCTGTTCGTGCTGGCGCCCAACGGCGCGGCCGCCACGCTCGCGCAGGTGGGGCTGGGGCTGGCGTGCGCGCCGGTCTTCATGGGCCTGCTGCATTTCGCCTCGGAGCAGCTGTCCGAGCGCGACTACACCCGCGTGGTCAGCCGCTCCAATGCCATGGGCATGATCGGCGCGCTGTGCGCCACGGCGCCGCTGGGCTGGGCCATCTCGCTGATCGGCTGGCGCCCGTCGATGGCGGTATCGGCGCTGGGCATGGTCGCGGCCTGCTATGGCGTGTGGCGCTTCGTGCGCGACCAGGGCCATGCCGAGGCCCGCAGCGCGTCGTGGCCGGCGATGCTGTCGGAAAGCCTGCAGCTGCTGAAGCTGGCGCCGCTGTGGACGCTGATTCCGCTGTGCGTGGCGATGTCCGCCGGCACCGCCTTCCGCAATGCCTGGAGCGGCCCCTACCTGGCCGACGTGTTCGGCCTGGGCTCGGCGCCGCGCGGGGTGGCGCTGGCGCTGCTGAGCCTGGCCGGCTTCCTGACCGCCTTCCTGCTGCCGGTGCTGGTCCGCCGCAACACGCTCAAGACCGCCATCGCCGGCTGGTCGTGCTTTGCCATGTCGGGCTCGTTCCTGCTGGCGCTATGGCCGGACAGCGGCATCGGCTACGGCGTGGCGATGATGGCGCTGCTGTCGACCATCGGCATGCTGCACCCGCTGGTGATGGCGCAGGGCCGCGGGCTGATCCCGCCGTCGCGGCGCGGGCGCGGGCTGGGCCTGCTCAACACCTTTGTGTTCCTGGGATCGGCGCTGACGTCATGGGGCTACGGGCTGATCGCCAATGCCGGCCATGTGCGCGGCTGGCCGCTGCCCTCCACCTATGCGGCGATCTTCCTGTCCGCGGGCCTGCTGATTGCTGCCGCACTGGTGCCCTACTTCTTCAGCCAGCCGCACCCCACCAGTCATTAGCCAGACTCAGGCCGCGGCAAGCGCCCTGACCATCTCGGCGATGATGGTGAAACGGACCACGCGCAGGCAGGCCAGTTCGCCTGCAAACCCGCCGGTGAGCGCCGGGCGCTCCCGCGCCATGGCCGCGTTCTGCTGCTCGGCCTGCTCATAGAGCGCCTGCGCGGCCGGCCCGATGCCGCGCAGCATGGCGTCCAGCCGCCGCTCGGCGGTCACGCCGGTCAGGCCCAGCGCGCGCCCTGCCTCCAGCACCAGCGCGCGCGAGAAATCGCTGTAGAACTCCACCCCCAGCACCGGCCAGGCAAAGCGGTGCGCCTGCGGCCAACCGGTCTTGTCATAGGTGCGGGTGGCGTAAGCCGCCTCGCTGAGCAGGTCGTAGAACGGCGCCAGCGCAATGCCGGCATCGGACACCAGGAAGCTCAGGTTCTTCAGGTGCGCGTCCGAATTGCCCACCAGGATGTTGAACACCAGCCAGTCGAACAGCCGTGCCCGCGCCACCGCCGGCGCGCGGCACAGCGTTGCCAGTTGCGCCAGCCGCCCGACGCTGCCCTGGTCGTACTTGAAGGTGCGCGGCAGGTTCAGCAGCTGGCAGGCATCGATCGCATGCAGCCGCTGCCACTGCCCTTGCTGCGTGAGGTGGCGATCGAAACGGTCGATCAGGTAGACCGGCGACGGTACATAGCGCCGGTGCACCGGCGGCACCTCCAGCTTCAGCCGCGCGGCCAGCGACATCACAAACCACTCGTTGATGACTGAATGCGGATAGATCTCCTGCATCTGGTGGGTCGGTTTCAGGATGTGCGTGGACGGCGTATCCGCGCCGGGCTCGAACAGCGCGCCGTCCTGCAGCACCACCGCCAGCTTGTGCTGGGCGCCGGCCAGCGACATGCGCTTGACCGCGCCATGCGTAAGCGGCACGCTGGGCAGGCTGTGGATGCGGGCGTCGAGCGCGGCGTCGCTCAAGGGGCGCAGGGCCGGCGCGGTGGCGGGCTCGCGGCCGGGCGGCAGCAGCGTCAGCGAGCCCGCCGATTCCGCCCCATAGTGCGCCAGCAGGGCAAAGGCATCGGCCTCGTTGCGGATGCTGGCATCGCGTGCCAGCAGCGCACGCTGGCCGTCTTCGGGCAGCAGGTTGTCGAAGTACCACTGCACCGGCCGCAGCGTGCTGCCATCGGCGAGCGCCTCCGGCTGCAGCGGCAGCGCCGGGCTCAGGGCGAAGGCGTGCGGGTTGCCCAGCCACGCCGCGTCATAGCGGAACGACCAGGCATCGCTGGCCTCATGCAGCTCGCCCACCGGCGCTCCGTTGATGCTGGCGACCAGTACGCGCTCAGCCATGCTGGTCGCCTCCCTTGACCGCTGCGCGCCGGTTGCGGCTGCGCGCCTGGCGTTGCCTGAGCTTGGCGAGTTCGGCCGCTACCAGCGGCGCCGCTGCCTCCGGCATGTCGACCACCACGCGCAGGCCAAGCCCTTCCAGCACCTGGAACAGCTTGCCCCACTGGATGCCTTCGGCGCCGTTCTCTACGCGCACCATGAAGTTCTCGCTGACGCCGATGGCGCCTGCGGCATCGTCCTGGCGCAGGCCTTGCGCCTTGCGGGCAGCGCGCACGAAGGCGCCGATATCGCCGGGTTCGGTGAGGGTCACTGGCACAAAAATCTCCTTGATTGCAAAGACTTTAGTGTCTCCAGGCGGGAAAATCAAGAAATCTCCCTGATTGCAAAGATTCAAGCCTCTGAACACGATCAACCGGCAAAATCTCCTCATTCACAAAGATTATTGCAGCCATCCGCGCCGGTGCCGCCCTACCGCTTCGCCTGCAAAAAGCCAGACTTATCGATTTAAGAATTCCGCTGGCGGGCTTACCCCTTTACCGTTTGTGACACCAACATCCCAGCCCGACCTGGCGACAAGGGACAACGGCTGCGCCCGCGGCCGGCACAACGAGGAGACAAGCTGATGGCATCCCTGATCGCATCCCGGCGCCCCACCTGGGGCCGCCGCGCATGGCTGGCCGGCATGCTGGCCACCGCCGCCGCAACCGCCTTGCCGTCCGGCGCCAGCGCCGAGACCTGGCCATCGCGCCCGATCCAGCTGCTGATCCCCTACCCGCCGGGCGGCAGCGCCGACCTGCTGGCGCGCCCGGTCGCCGCCAGGCTGCAGGAGCGCCTGGGCCAGCCCGTGGTGCTGGACTACCGGCCCGGCGCCGGCGGCACCATCGCCAGCCAGGCGCTGGCTCGGGCCAAGCCCGACGGCAACACCCTGATCATGGTGCTGGCCGCCCATGCCATCAATGCCAGCCTGTACCCGAAGCTTCCCTATGACACGCGCAAGGACTTCGCGCCGGTCTCGCTGGTAGCCAACCTGCCGATGATCCTGGCCGGGAGCCCTTCGCTGCAGGCCACCAACGTGAAGGAGCTGATTGCAGAGGCCAAGGCCGCGCCCGGCAAGCTGACCTTCGCCTCGGCCGGCAACGGCAATACCGGCCACCTGGCGGGCGAATTGTTCGATTCCGTCGCAGGCATCAAGATGACCCACGTTCCGTACAAGGGCAGCGCACAGGTGGTGACGGCAATGCTGTCGGGCGAGGTCCAGCTGACCTTCGACAGCATCTCCACCACCC
Organism: Cupriavidus sp. SK-4; assembly: GCF_000611125.1. Classification (NCBI taxonomy): domain Bacteria; kingdom Pseudomonadati; phylum Pseudomonadota; class Betaproteobacteria; order Burkholderiales; family Burkholderiaceae; genus Cupriavidus; species Cupriavidus sp. SK-4. The sequence goes on along the minus strand of NZ_JFJW01000004.1, from coordinate 40,441 downwards.
TGCCGCATGTGAAGAGCGGCAAGCTGCGCGCACTGGCGGTAACCGGCAGCCAGCGCGCAGCGGTCGCGCCCGAGGTGCCGACGCTGGCCGAGGCCGGCGTGCCGGGCATCAGCATCACCGGCTGGTACGCGGTGCTGGCACCGGCCAGCACGCCGCAGTCCGTGATCGACCGGCTCAGCACCGAGATTGCCACGGTGCTGCGCCAGCCCGAACTGAAGGCCACGCTGGCCGCCAACGGCTATGAGCCGGTGGGCTCGACGCCCGCCGCGCTGCGCACCCATATCGACGCCGAGATCAACCGCTGGAGCAAGGTGGTGAAGGACTCCGGCGCACAGATCCAGTAAGTCTGCTTCGATCCATCATCGCTCTTCGGGTGCGCCACGCTGGTACCCGCATCCCCTCGCCGAACATGACCCAACCGACCCCACCGACCCCACTTCAACGCCCCTTCACCACCATGTCCGTGCTCGTGCGCGAGCACGCCACGCAGCGCCCCGCGCAGCGCGCCCTGATGCATGGCGAGCGCGTGCTCGACTATGCCGGCCTCGATGCCGCCATGGACCGCATCGCCGCGGCGCTGGCCCGCGACGGCGTGCGCCCCGGCGAAGCCATCGCCATCTGCGCGTCGTCCTCGATCGAATACGCCGCGGTGTACCTGGGCGCGGTACGCGCCGGCGTGGTCGTGGCGCCGCTGGCGCCGTCATCCACGCCGGACAGCCTGGCCGGCATGGTTGCCGACGCGGGCGCGCGCATCCTGTTCGCGGACGCCACCGTGGCCGACGTGCTGCAGCCCGTGCGCGACCAGCTGGCCGCCACGCCCATCGTCACGCTGGACGGCAGCGACGCAGGCCAGCCGTACCAGGCCTGGCTCGCACCCGCCGGCACGCCGGTGACCGAGCCCGGGATCCGCCCGGAGATGCCGCTCAACATCATCTATTCCTCCGGCACCACCGGCACCCCCAAGGGCATCGTGCAGTCGCACGGCATGCGCTGGGCCCATGTGTCGCGCGGCGCCGCCACCGGCTACGGCACGCATGCCATCACGCTGCTGTCGACGCCGCTGTACTCCAACACCACGCTGGCCAGCTTCTTCCCGACCATCGGCCTGGGCGGCACGGCGATCCTGATGACCAAGTTCGATGCCGGCCAGTACCTGGCGCTGGCGCAGCAGCATCGCGCCACGCACACCATGCTGGTGCCGGTGCAGTACCAGCGGCTGCTGGCGCATCCGGAGTTCGACCGCCATGACCTGTCGTCCTTCCAGCAGAAGTTCTGCACCAGCGCGCCGTTCAGCCCTGCCCTGAAGGCCGAAGTGCTGCGGCGCTGGCCGGGCGCGCTGACCGAGCTGTACGGCATGACCGAAGGCGGCGGCGGCTGCCTGCTGTTCGCCGACCAGTTCCCCGACAAGCTGCATACCGTGGGGCGCCCCGCCACCGGTGCCGACGTGCGCATCATCGACGACGAGGGCCGCGAGCTGCCGCCCGGCAGCACCGGCGAAGTGGTGGGCCGTTCGGCGGCGATGATGAACGGCTACCACAACCAGCCGGAGAAAACCGCCGAGACCGAATGGCACGACGCGCAGGGCCAGCGCTTTATCCGCACCGGAGATATCGGCCGCTTCGACGAAGACGGCTTCCTGGTGCTGATGGACCGCAAGAAGGACATGATCATCTCCGGCGGCTTCAACATCTACCCGAGCGATCTCGAGGCGGTGGTGCGCGAACACCCGGCGGTGGCCGACGTATCGGTGGTGGGCGTGCCGTCGGAGCGCTGGGGTGAGACCCCGGTGGCCTTCGTCGCGCTGCGCGCCGGCGGCGGCGCCACGGCGCAGGACGTGCTGGCCTGGGCCAACCAGCACCTGGGCAAGACCCAGCGGCTGGCCGCGATCCATGAGGTGGAGAGCCTGCCGCGCAGCCCCATCGGCAAGGTGCTCAAGCGCGAACTGCGCGACCGCCTCACCGGCGCCTGACGCGCCGCGCACGGCACAAGCGCAAAAAGTTGGCGAGGGTGCTTGCGCAATCGAAAAGGCGTCTCTATAATTCGCGCCTTCGCTAGGCTCGTAGCTCAGCTGGTTAGAGCACCACCTTGACATGGTGGGGGTCGTTGGTTCGAGTCCAATCGAGCCTACCAACGCACAACGGAACACGGACGGTACGCATTGCGCACCGTCCGTTTTTCTTTTCCGGCGCCGGTTTCAGGTGCCGATGCCGAACTCCGCCAGAACCGCTTCCGTATGCTGGCCCAGCGCCGGCGCATTCCCTGCCGGCCGTTCCGATCCTGCCATGCCTGGCAGGTTGGCCCACGGCACTTCGCCGATCCCTGCCAGCGGCAGGCGGCCGAACACGCCGGCCTGCGCGCATTGCGCGCTCTGCAGCAGGTCCCGTGCATGGCCCACGCGCGCGAACAGCACATCGTGCTCGGTCAGCAGCGCCTCCCAGTGCGCCAGCGGCTGTGCGGCAATCGCCTGCGCCACGCGCCGGCCCAGTTCCGCCGCGCGCGGCAAACGGCCGGCGCTGGTGTGCAGCGCCGGATCGGCCAGCCAGTCGTCGAAACCCAGCAGCGTTGCCAGCCGCACGAACATGGCGTCGTTGAGCATGCTCAGGTACAGCCGGCCATCGGCCGCATCGAACAGCCCGGTGGGCGCATTGGCCACGGCCAGCTCCGCATCGGGGAACATGGCGTCATCCACCATCAGGTAGGACTGCAGCGCGGCACTGGTCTCCAGCAGCGACAGCCGCACGTGCCGGCCGCGGCCGTTGCGCGCGGCCTTGTACAGCGCTGCCGACGCATGCTGGGCCGCATAGAGCCCGGTGCTCAGGTCGACCATGTAGAAGGCGATGCGGCGCGGCTGGCCGGCGCTGTCGCGGTTCAGGTGCATCAGGCCGCTGAAGGCCTGCATGGTGGTGTCTACCGCCGGCATGTTCGCCATCGGGCCGGCATGGCCGTAGCCCGAGATCGAGACATAGACCAGCGCCGGGTTGCGCGCGGCCAGTGTCTCGTAGCCAACGCCCATGCGCTCGGCCACGCCGGGACGGAAGTTCTGGATCACCACGTCGGCCTGCTGCGCCAGCCTGGCGATGGCGGCCCGGCCGCTGCCGCTGCGCGCGTCCAGCAGCACGCTCTCCTTGCCCGCGTTGCAGGCGACCGCAATCGCGGTCTGGCCGGCGCGGATGCGCCCCATCTGCCGCGACCAGTCGCCGCCCGGCGGCTCCACCTTGATCACGCGCGCGCCCTGCTGGCGCAGGATCAGGCCGCAGTACGGGCCGGCGATGCCCTGGCTCAGGTCGAGCACGGTCAGGCCGTCGAACATGGCATCGTCCGTTGCCGCTTGTGCATGGTGCATGTCGTGGTCTCCGTTCAGATATCCAGCATGACTTTGCCGATGGCGCGGCGCGACATCGTGGTATCGACGGCGTCGAGCCAGTCGCTCAGCGGGAAGTGCTGCAGCACGGGCGGCGCCAGCTTGCCGCTGGCTGCCGCCTGCATGATCTCGGCCACCATCGCCTGCACCGGCTGCGCAAAGCGCCGGCGCTCGTCGGTCAGGCCCCAGCCGATGTAGTAGCCGTAGTTGAAGCCGATCAGGGTCAGGTTCTTCACCAGCAGCAGGTTGGCCGGCACCTCCGGGATGCGCCCGCTGGCATAGCCGATCGACAGCAGCCGCGCGCCCGGCGCCGCGCAGCGCAGCGAGGCGTCGAAGAGATCGCCGCCGACCGGATCGAACACCACGTCGGCCCCGCCCGCGGGGCACAGCGCCTTGA
>NZ_JFJW01000004.1:17023-36673 GCF_000611125.1 Cupriavidus sp. SK-4 | reverse complement strand
GGCGCCTGGCCCGCTGCCGCCAGCGCGGCCGCGTCGGACGGCAGCGCATGCGCGGCGCCGTTGCGCAGCGCCGCCTCGCGCTTGGCCTCGGTGCTGGCGGTGGCGATCACGCGCGCGCCCATCAGCCGGCCCACCTGCACCGCGGCCGTGCCCAGCGCGCCGCTGGCGCCATGGACCAGCATGGTTTCTCCCGGCTGCAGCGCGGCGCGCCAGGCCAGCGCGGCCCAGACCGTGCCATAGGTGACGGGCAGCGCCGCCGCCTGGGCCAGCTCCAGCCCGTCAGGCACCGGATAGACCGTGTCGGCCGTAGCCACCGCTTCCTCGGCAATGCCGCCCCAGTCCAGCGCCGCGGCCACGCGCTGGCCCGGGTGCAGGCGGGTGACATCAGGCGCCACCTCGATGATCTCGCCCGCGACCTCGGTGCCGGGGGTGAACGGCAGCGGCGGCTTGCGCTGGTACTTGCCGGACACAAACAGGCTCAGCGCAAAGCCCACGCCGGCATGGCGCACACGGATGCGCACTTGGCCCGGCGCCAGCGGCTGGCGCGGGAGGCGTTGCAGTTCCAGCTCGCTCCAATGGCACCAGCGGGAGCAGACCAGCGCCAGGTAATCGGTCTCTTGCATCGGCACTCCTGTCATTCGAGCGTGATGCCGACATCGCTGATAATGCGGCTCCATTTGTCGCGGTCGTTCTTCATCACCGTGGCGAAGGCTTCCGGCGTGCTGCCGATCGGCACCAGGTTCAGGTCCTGCATCTTCTTCGCGATCTCCGGCAGCCGCACGATGCGCGCGACCTCGCGCGACAAGGCATCGACCCTTGCCCTGGGCACGCCAGCGGGGAACAGCAGGCCCATCCACGCATCGGGCTCGAAGCCCTTGTAGCCGGCCTCCCGGAAGGTCGGCACCTTGGGCAGCAGCGCCGAACGCTCCGCGCCGGCGATCGCCACCGGCACCAGCTTGCCGCCCTGCAGCAGCGGCATGGCCGTGCCCACGGCAATAAGGCCCAGCTTCACATGGCCGGCCGCCAGGTCGGTGGCCAGCGGCGCACCGCCCTTGTACGCGACGTGTTCCATCTGCACCCCGGCCTCGCGCTTGAGCAGCTCTCCCAGGATATGGCCGGTCGTGCCCGCGCCATACGACCCATATGGATACTTGCCGGGATTGGCCTTGAGCAGCGCCACCACCTCCGGCAGCGTGCGCGCCGGGAAGTCCGGCGACACCGCCAGGATGGTGGACGAAATCGCCACCTCGCTGACCGGCGCGAAGTCCGCGATCGGGTCATAGCCGATACCCCGATACAGCGACGGGTTCTGCACGTGCGCGGTGAAGGTCAACAGCGCGGTGTAACCGTCCTTTGCCGCGCGGGCGACGTACTTGGTGCCCGTGGTGGTGCCCGCGCCAGGCTTGTTGTCGACGATGACCGGCTGGCCCCAGCTCCTGGTCAGCTCCTGCCCGATCAGCCGCGCCACGGCGTCGTTCACATTGCCCGCCACCGACGGCACCACGATGGTGAGCGGGCGCGACGGATAGGGTTCGGCAGAGGCGGGATCGGCGGCGCAGACTGCCGCCGGGATGGCCGCCAGCAGCATGGCGGCCACGGCTGCGGGCAGCCGTGCGGAACGGTGTTGCATCGGTGTGTCTCCTGTCCTGGCTCCCTTCTGTGGTGTCCGCGGGAGTGCGGTGCGCGAGGGATGCCAACGCAGTCTAGGCCAGCACCCCGCCTGGCGTGATTCCCGCGCGGCGTGGGCCAAGTCCTGCCAGGCATGGCGCAGCGCCGCATTGCCCTACCCCGGGAAATCCCTCATGGCCCAGCGCCCGCCCCGGTCACTATTATTTGTTGAAATTTTCAACTATCGAATTTTTCATCTATTCATGCCACGCGCCCTCCGGCTCAAGTCCGACTACATCAACATCCTGCTCGACATGGCCGCCGAGCGCACGCGCGAACGCGGCTCGCGCGTGTATGAAGAGAAATTCGGGGTCTCGCTGCGGGACATCCGCCTGCTGCGGATGATCGGATTGGCGCCCGGCATCACCATGGGCCAGCTGGTGCAGCAGTCTGCGATCGAGAAGACGCTGGCGTCCAAGCTGGTTGGCGCGCTGGTCAAGCGCGACCTGGTGCAGCGCGAGATCAGCACGGAAGACGCGCGCCAGGTGTGCCTGTACCTGAGCGAGGCCGGCGTCGACCTGGTGCGGCGCGCCGAGCCGCTCGGCATCGAGCTGGAAGCGGGCTTCCTGCACTGCCTGACGCCGGCCGAGATCGACGCGCTGCGCGCCACGCTGGTCAAGCTGATCGAAGCCGAAGCGGCCTCGCGCGAGTCCTTCGAGCGGTATCTCCAGAAGCTGCGCGAGCGCGGCACCACCACGCCCTGACCGGCGCCCTTTGTCACCCCACCCTGCCCCCGAGAGATGATGACCATGATGTCTGCAATCCCGCTTCGCCGTGCCGGTGCCGTCGCGTTGTGCGCCCTGGCATGCATGTCCGCCGGCAGCGCAATCGCCGAGACCGTGCTGCGCACCGTGCCGTCGTCCGACCTGAAGATCCTGGACCCGGTCTGGACCACCGCGAACATCACGCGCAACCATGGCCTCATGATCTACGACACCCTGTTCGGCATGGACGAGAAGGGCGTGATCCGGCCGCAGATGGTGGAAAAGACCACCACCAGCGCCGACAACAAGACATGGACCTTCACGCTGCGGCCAGGGCTCAAGTTCCATGACGGCACCCCGGTCACAGCGCAGGACGTAATCGCCTCGCTGGCGCGCTGGGGCAAGCGCGACGTGCTGGGCCAGCGCATGTATGAAGCCATGGCCAGCATCACCGCCGAAGGCCCGGCCACGGTGCGCATGACCTTCCGCCAGCCCTTCGGCGCGGTGCTGGATGCGCTGGGCAAGCCCAGCCCGCTGGTGCCGTTCATCATGCCCAAGCGTGTCGCCGAAACGCCTGCCGACAAGCAGATCGACGACCTGACCGGCTCCGGCCCGTTCACGCTGAAGAAGGAGGACTTCCGGCCCGGCGACCGCGTGGTCTACCGCCGCAATCCCGGCTATGTGCCGCGCAAGGATGCGCCGTCCGGCCTGGCCGGCGGCAAGACCGTGCACGTCGACCGCGTCGAATGGGTGTTCCTGCGCGATACGCAGACCCAGGTGAACGCGCTGCTCAACGGCGAGGTGGATATCCTCGAGGTCGTGCCGGCATCGCACTATCCGCAACTGCGCACCGACAAGCGGGTGCAGATGTTCGACATCATGCCCGCCGGCCCCTTCACCGTGATCTATAACCACAAGGTGCCGCCGTTCAATGACGCCAGGGTGCGCAAGGCGGCGATGCTGGCGATCAACCAGGAAGCGATGCTGCGCGCGCAGGCCACCTACCGCGACTTCTACAAGCCGTGCGCCTCGATCTACCTGTGCGGCTCGCCCTATGCCAGCGACCAGACCGGCTTCTTCACCGGCAAGCCGCAGTTCGAACAGGCGCGCAAGCTGCTCAAGGAGTCCGGCTATGACGGCAAGCCAGTGGTGATCATGCTGCCGGGCGATGCCCCCGCGCTAAGCCGTCTGCCGGTGGTCTACGGCCAGCTGCTCAAGCAGGTGGGCTTCAATGTCGACGTGCAGGCTACCGACTGGAGCACCCTGATCACGCGCCGCACCAGGAAGGAACCGCCCGAGAAAGGCGGCTGGAATGCCTACATCACCTTCTGGGGCGGCGTCGACGCCAGCAGCCCCATCACCTACAGCCCGCTGACCGGCAACGGCGACCGCGGCTACTTCGGCTGGCCGGAAGACGCCGAGCTGGAAACCCTCAAGACCCGCTTCATCGAAACCGCGGACGCCGCGCAGCGCAAGGACATTGCCACCAGGATCCAGCTGCGCGCCATCGAAAGCGGCATTCTGGCGCCCGTCGGCGAAGGCAAGGCGCCCACCGTGGTGCGCAGCGGCGCAATCAGCGGCCTGCTGCCGGCACCGGCGGTGCTGTACTGGAACGTGCGCAAGCAATAGCCCGCCGCAGCGCCCGCGGTCCCGCCCTCGCGCGGGATCGCCACCAGCGGCCCCGGCTGCCGTGCCGCCAGCCTGCTGACCTCCCTTTCCCCCAACGAGGTAGTGCCATGATGAATTTCCTGGTCCGCCGCAGCCTGGCCACGGTGCCAGTGCTGGCGGTGGTGGCTGTCATCGTCTTCACGCTGCTGCGGCTCACGCCCGGCGACCCGGCCGCGGCCATTGCCGGCGATGCCGCCAGCGTGGAAGACATCGCCCGCATCCGCACCCAGCTCGGGCTGGATGAAGCGCTGCCGCGACAGTTCATCGGCTGGCTCGGCCACGTGCTGGGCGGCGACCTGGGCTATTCCTTCTTCTACAAGATGCCCGTGACCACCCTGATCGCGCAGCGGCTGGAGCCCACGCTCTCGGTGGCGGCGCTGACCATCGTGCTGACCGTGCTGACGGCGGTACCGCTGGGCACGCTGGCCGCCTACCGGCGCGGCCGCTGGCTCGACCGCCTGGTGATGGGCGGCTCCGTGCTGGGCTTCTCGGTGCCGATCTTCGTGGCCGGCTACCTGATGATCTGGGTGTTCTCGCTGCACCTGGGCTGGCTGCCATCGCAGGGCTACAGCCGCCTGGCCGACGGCATCTGGCCATGGCTGCGCAACCTGGCCCTGCCCTGCATCACGCTGTCGGTGATGTCGTGCGCGCTGGTGGCGCGCACGACCCGCGCCGCCGTGTCCGAAGCGCTGACCGAGGACTTCGTGCAGACCGCGCGCGCCAAGGGCATTCCAGAGTGGCGCATGCTGACGCGCCATGCGCTGGCCAATGCCGCGGTCCCGATCGCCACCGTGATCGGGCTGAGCGTGGCCGGCCTGATCGGCGGCGTGGTCGTGACCGAGAGCATCTACGCCATCCCCGGTGTCGGCCAGCTCACGGTGGATGCCGTGCTCTCGCGCGACTACCCGCTGATCCAGGGCATCACCCTGTTCTTCTCGGTCTCGTACGTGGTCATCAACCTGGTGGTGGACGCGAGCTATCTGCTGCTCGATCCCCGCATTCGCTACTGAGAGCCCCATGACCTCACTCACCACTGCCATCGAATCCGCCCCGCCCGGCACCGGCGCCCGTCCCTCGCGGCTGCGCGCGGTGCTGGCCAACGGTGCCGTGCGCGCCGGCGGCGCCATCCTCGGCCTGATGCTGTTCCTTGCCGTGGCCGCGCCCTGGCTCTACACCATCGATCCCAACACCATGGACCCCGCCAGCAGCCAGCTGCCTCCCTTCACGCGCGCCGAGATCGTGACGCTGGCTGGCGACGCCTTCGAACGCCTGTTCCCGCTGGGCACCGACAGCCTGGGCCGCGACATCTGGAGCCGCACGCTGTACGGCGCGCGGGTCTCGCTGGCGGTCGGGGTGTCGGTGGCGCTGGCCTCGGTGCTGTTGGGGCTGGCGGTCGGGCTGGTATCGGGCTATGTGCGCTGGCTGGACGGCTTCATCATGCGCGTGATGGACGGCATGATGGCCATTCCCGGCATCCTCTTCGCCATCGTGCTGGTGGCGGCCTGGCGGCCCAGCCTGCTGACGGTGATCGTGGCCATGACCGTGCCCGACACGCCGCGCGTGGCGCGCCTGGTCAGGTCGGTGGTGCTGTCGGTGCGTGAGGAGCCTTATGTCGAAGCCGCCATCGCGCTCGATACGCCGACCTGGAAACTGATGCTGCGCCACATCCTGCCGAATACCATCGCGCCGCTGCTGGTGCAGGGCACCTTCATCTGCGCCGGCGCGATGCTGGTGGAAGCGGTGATGTCCTTCCTCGGCATCGGCCTGCCCACCGACATCCCCACCTGGGGAAACATCATGGCCGAGGGACGCGCCCATTTCACCGCGCATCCGCACAGCGTGCTGCTGCCCGGCGCCTTCCTGGCGGTAACCGTGCTGGCCGTCAACATGCTCGGCGACGGCCTGCGCGACACCCTTGACCCCAAGTTCAGCAAGCGGAGCGCCTGATGATGCCAGCAAACACGACCGCGGCCGCGGACTCGGCCACGCCCTGCCTGCGCGTGCGCGACCTGCGCATCGACCTGCCGCCCGGCGCCGACCGGCCGCATGCGGTCCAGGGGGTTTCCTTCGACGTCATGCCCGGCGAAGTGGTCTGCCTGCTGGGCGAATCGGGCTCAGGCAAGTCCGTGGTCGCGCGCGCGGTGATGGGCTTGCTGCCCGAAGGCCTGAAGGTCTCGGGGGGCGGCATCGCCCTGGCCGGCGAAGACCTGCTGGCAGCCTCCCCAGCACGCCGGCGCGAACTGCGCGGCACCGGCGTGGCCATGGTGTTCCAGGAACCCATGACCGCGCTGAACCCGGTCATGCGCTGCGGCCGGCAGGTCGAGGAAATGCTGGCGCAGCACACCAGCCTGGGCGCCGCGCAGCGGCGCGAGCGCGTGCTGTCGATCTTTGCGCGCGTGCGGCTGCCGGATCCCGAGCGGATCTACGACGCCTATCCGCACCAGCTGTCCGGCGGGCAGCGCCAGCGCATCGTCATCGCCATGGCGCTGATCCTGCGCCCGGCCCTGCTGGTGTGCGATGAGCCCACCACCGCGCTGGACGTGACCACGCAGGCCGAGATCCTGGCACTGGTGCGCGAACTGCAGCACGAGAACCAGACCGCGGTGCTGTTCATCACGCACGACTTCGGCGTGGTCGCCGACATTGCCGACCAGGTGGTGGTGCTGCAGCTTGGCCGCCAGGTGGAAAGCGGGCCGAAGGACCGGGTCTTGCGCCAGCCCGAGGCGGACTACACGCGCATGCTGCTCAATGCCGTGCCGGGACTGGAGCCCGCGCAGCGCCCGTCGGTGGCGCAGCGGCCGTTGCTGCTCGACGCCAGCGGCATCGGCAAGACCTATGTCGCGGGAGCCTGGCCGGGCCGGCGCCGCGTGGTCGAGGCGGCCGCCGATGTGTCATTGCAGGTGCGGGCGGGCGAGACCGTCGGCATCGTGGGCGAGTCCGGCTCGGGCAAGTCCACGGTGGCGCGCTGCATCGCGCGGCTGATCGAACCGTCCGCGGGCAATATCCAGGTCCTGCCCGAAGCCGCGCAGCAACTGCCGCGCCGCGCGCAGCTGTCCTCGTTCCGGCGCATGGTGCAGGTGGTGTTCCAGGACCCCAACCGCTCGCTCAATCCGCGCCGCACGGTGGGCCAGTCGATCGTCGAAGGCGCGGTCAATTTCGGCGCGACGCCCGCGCAGGCGTGGCAACGCGCCGAGTCGCTGATGGAACTGGTGCGGCTGCGGCCCGACGCGCTGCACCGCTACCCCAGCGAGTTCTCCGGCGGCCAGCGCCAGCGCATCTGCATCGCCCGCGCGCTGGCGTGCGAGCCGCGCGTGCTGATCGCCGATGAAGCGGTGTCGGCACTGGACGTCTCGGTGCAGGCGCAGATCCTGAAGCTGCTGGCCGATATCCAGCAGCGGCTTGCCATCGGCATCCTCTTCATCACCCACGACCTGCGCGTGGCCAGCCAGGTGTGCGACCGCCTGATCGTCATGCACAAGGGCCGCGTGGTCGAGCAAGGCGCCACGCGCGACGTCGTGCTGTCGCCGCGCCAGGACTACACCCGCGCGCTGCTGGCCGCCGCGCCGGGACGCCATTACCCGTTCGGTGTGCAGTAACGCCGGCCATGCAGATTCCCAAGCGCCAGCCAACCCTCTCGGACAAAACCATGAAAACTCCGCTCTACGCACTAAGCGCCGCCGACCTGCTCAGGAACTACCGCCAGCGCGAACTCTCCCCGGTCGAAGTCATGCAGTCGGTGCTGGACCGCATCGAACACTGGGAGCCCGGCATCCGTGCGATGTACGTGGTGCATGCCGAGCAAGCGCTGGCCGCCGCGCGCAGCGCCGAGGCGCGCTGGCTGGCCGGCACCCCGAACGGCCCGCTCGACGGCGTGCCGGTGACGCTGAAGGAGAACATCGCCACGCGCGGCACGCCGGTGCCGCTCGGCAGCGCCGCCACCGTGCTGGCGCCGGCACCGGCCGATGCGCCGGCCGCGGCGCGCCTGCTCGAGGCCGGCGCAATCGTGGTCGGCAAGACCACCATGCCGGATTTCGGCTTCCTGGGCGCGGCGCCGTCCAGCTTCCATCCGCTCACGCGCAACCCGTGGAACCTGGACCGCAACACCGGCGGCTCCAGTTCCGGCGCCGGCGCCGCAGCTGCGGCGGGCTACGGCCCGATCCACCTGGGCACGGATATCGGCGGCTCGGTGCGTATTCCCGCCAGCTTCTGCGGCGTTTTCGGCCTGAAGCCCAGCCAGGGCCGCGTGCCGGTCCATCCGCCAGCCGCCGCGCGCGTGGTCGGCCCGCTGACGCGCACTGTGGCCGACGCCGCGCTGGCGATGCAGGCCATCTCGCGCCCCGATGCCCGCGACTACATGAGCCTGCCGCCGCAGGACATCGCCTGGCAGCAGCTTGAGCGCGATATCCGCGGGCTGCGCATCGGCCTGTGGCTGGAACCGACCGGCGACTGGCAGGTCGATGCCGAAGTCCGCGCGGCGGTGCTGGCGGCGGCGCGCCTGTTCGAGCAAGGCTGTGCCGTGGTCGAACCCGTGCGCGACTGGACCACCATGGACATGCGCATCGGCATGGCGCACTTCTTCACCATGCGCTGCCGGGTCGACCTGGCCGGGATGCCGCCGGAGCGCGCCAGCCTGGCGGCAGGCTATATCCGCAAGGCCGCCGAGTTTGCCGGCACGCTCACGCCGGAGCAGACCTTCCAGGCCTTCACGCGCATGCAGCAGCTGCGCGAGGCCACCGTGGCCGCGACCCAGCCCTATGATTTCGTGATCTCGCCGGTGTCTCCGGTGCTGCCCTTCGCCGCCGATGCCATCAACAGCGGCGGCGACCTGCCGCTCAAGGACTCTCACTTCACAGCGGTGTTCAACCACTCCGAACAGCCCGCGGCATCGATCCCCTGCGGCATGTCGCGCGACGGCCTGCCCATCGGGCTGCAGATCTCCGGCCGGCGCTTTGACGACCTGGGCGTGCTGCAGCTGGCGCACTGGTTCGAGCGCGCCTCGGAACCCCAGCGGCAATGGCCTGAGCCGCAGTAAGACCTGCGTGACCGGCGCGGGGGAGGTGCGGCGCTACAATGGCCCGCACCGACCCCAGCGCCATCACGCCCCATGCGATTCGAGGATCTTGAAGCCTTCCTGGTTGTCATCGAGCAAGGCAACCTGCACCGCGCCGCCGACACCCTCGGCATGACCCAGTCCGGCCTGTCCAAGACGCTGGCGCGGCTGGAAGGCGAAGCCGGCATGCCCTTGTTCGAGCGCACCCCGCGCGGGCTGGTGCCGACCAGCGTGGGCCGCACCCTGGTCGCCCATGCGCGCCGGATCTCGCTGGCCGCGGGCGACATGCGCAACGAACTGGCCGAGCAGCGCGCGGCGCGCGCGGGCACGGTGCGCCTGGGCGCCATCCCCTACCTGCTGCCGTCGCTGCTGTCGCCGCTGCTGGCCCGCTTCTTCCTGAGCCGGCCGCTGGCCACGTTCTCGATCGAGACCCACCTGAGCGCGCGCCTGATGGCGATGCTGCAGAACGGCGAGGCCGACCTGATCCTGGGCGCGCGCCCGACCAGCCTGCCGCCGGACATTGCCTGGCTGCCGCTCGGTCCGCTGACCATGCAGATCGTGTCCCGCACCGGCCATCCGCGCCGCGAGGGTTTCCGCACGCTGGCCGACCTGAGCGGCGAGCGCTGGGTAGTGCCGGCCAGTTCGCTCTACCTGCGCCAGTGGCTGGAGGAACGGTTTACCTCGGTCGGGCTGCCGCCGCCGCGCGTGGCGGTGGAAAGCACGGCGTCGCCGGTGGCCTTCGGCGAGCTGCTGCGGCACTCGGACCTGCTCGGCATCATGCCGCCGCGCATGCTGCACCAGGCCGAGGGCCAGGGGCTGGCCGCGATCGAGGCGCCGGGCATGTCGTGGCAGCATGAGCTGGCCGTGCTGTGGCGCGCCGATGGCTACCTGTCGCCGATCTGCCAGGACTTCCGCGATGCGGTGGTGGCGTGGTGCGAGGAAATGGAGCTGTGAGGGCCGGGGTGCTCAGGGCACCCACCAGTAGCGGGTGATATGGAAGAACACCGGCGCGGCGAACACCACTGAGTCCAGCCGGTCCAGCATGCCGCCGTGGCCCTGGATCATATGGCCCCAGTCCTTGATGCCGCGGTCGCGCTTGATCGCCGACATCACCAGCCCGCCCAGGAAGCCCATCAGCGCAATCACCAGCGCAATCGCGCCGGCCTGCCACGGCGAGAACGGCGTGATCCACCACAGCGCCGCGCCCAGCGCGGTGGCACTGGCCACGCCGCCGACAAAGCCCTCGACGGTCTTCGACGGCGACAGCAGCGGCGCGATCTTGCGCTTGCCGCACAGCTTGCCCCACACATACTGCAGCACGTCGCTGCCCTGCACCACGATCACCAGGAAGGCGATCAGCAGCAGGTTGCGGCCTTCGAAGCCCGGGATCGGCAGCGTCAGCAGCGCCGGCACGTGCGAGATGCAGAACACGCACACCATCACCGCCCACTGCACCCCGGCGCAGCGCTCCAGGAAGCGCGTGGTCTCGGACGACAGCGCCGCCAGGATCGGCAGGATCAGGAAGGCATAGACCGGGATCAGGATCGAGAACATGCCGTACCAGCCGATATAGACCAGCACGTACTGCAGCGGCAGGAACACGAAGAAGGCGGCGACGATGGCGTGATGGTCGCCGCGCCGCGTGGTGATGATGGTGACGAACTCGCGCAGCGCGAAGAACGAGAGCAGGTAGAAGAGCACGATCACCGCGGTGCGGCCCAGAGCAAAGGCCACGCCCATGATGCCGATCATCCACCACCAGGCCCAGACGCGCTGCGCCAGGTTGTCGATCACCGCGTGCTGGCCGCCGCCCGCCACCCGCCAGCGCAGCAGCGCGGTCACGGTGGAGGCCAGCAGCAGCACGCCGAACAGGCCGCCGAACAGCAGCCAGGTCTCGGGGCTCCAGTGCAAGGTGGGCATGGCGGTCATTCCAGCTCCGGGGCAAGCGCGAGCAGGCCGTCGCGGCAGCGCGCAAGGAAGGCTTCCTTGCTTTCCTCGGCGGCCAGCAGCACCGGCTGGCCAAAGGTGACGGTGCACAGCAGCGGCACCGGCACGACTTCGCCCTTGGGCATCACGCGGTTGAGGTTGTCGATCCACACCGGCACGAACTCCACCCCGGCGCAGGCCCGCGCCAGGTGGTAGATGCCGCTCTTGAACGGCAGCAGGCGCGCGTCGGTGGTATTGCGCGTGCCTTCGGGAAAGAGGATCAGCGAGTCGCCGGATGCCAGCGCGCCGTGCATCAGCGCCACCGGGTCGCTGCCCGGTTCGCTGCGGGTGCGGTCGATCAGCAGCGCGTGGAATACGTCGCGGCCGATAAAGCGCCGCAGCGGCGAGCGCTCCCAGTAGTCGGCACCGGCCACCGGGCGCGTGACGGTGCGCAGGTCGGGCGGCAGGCAGCCCCAGATCAGCACGAAGTCGCCGTGGCTGCTGTGATTGGCAAAGTAGACGCGCTGCACCGCGGCGGGGATGCAGCCCTGCCAGTTGGCGCGCATGCCGGTCAACAGCCGGGCGAAGACGATGATGGCGCGCGCGGTCGCGCGGGCAAGCCACATGGTTGGTTACCTCAGGATCACGGTCAGCAAGGCCAGCGCGAGCTGGCACACAGTCAGCGCGGCGCTGGCGCGCACCAGCCGCAGCGCGCCGCGGGCGCGGTCCGGCAGCGGACGGCCGGCGCGTTGCGCCGGCATCCAGCCCAGTTCGAGCAGCGCGGCGTCCAATCCGGCCAGGTCGGGCTGGTCCTGCCGCCCGGCCGCGAGCGCATCGAACAAGCGGCGGTCGATGGCAACGCGCAGCAGCAGCCAGAGCTGGGGCAGCGCCAGCAGCAGCGAAGCGGCCGCCAGCACGCGCGGGACCGGCGTGGCCGCCCCCAGCCATGCCGTGGCCACGCCGAAAGCCAGCCCGGCCGCGCCGATCCACACGGCGCCCGACAGCGCCCCGGTGACGGCGTGTGCGATCCAGGCATCAGTGCCTTGCGTGAACTCAGCGTCCATCATCGGGCTCCGGCATGGCGGGACGGTCCAGGCAGCGTTGCAGCGCCTCCGCATGTTCGCGCCCGAGCACCACCGCCGGGCGATGCTCGCGCAGCAACGCCAGCGCAGCGCCGGCGTCGCGCAGTCCCTGCCGGCGCGCCAGCCATGCGGCGGCAACCAGCGCGCTGCGCGAATAGCCGAGCGCGCAGCTGACCAGCACGCGGCGGCCCTGCCGGTGCCAGGCGTCGAGTTGAGCCACGGCCTGGTCCAACTGCTCCGGCGCCGGCACGGTCAGGTCCAGCACCGGCACGCAACGATACCCAAGCGCCGGATCGGTGGCTGCGCGCGGCAGTTCGGCGGTCAGGTCGAGTACGGCGCCCGCCCCGATCGCGCGCAGTTCGGCGCGGGTCGGGAAGCGGCCAACCCAGATGCCGTCCGCGATGGCACTGGGCTGCGGCGCGCGCCGCGTCCACCAGCGCGAATTGAGGAAGGCGCCCAGCAGGTAAGGCGCCAGCACCCAGCGTGCGGCCAGCGCCATCGACCCGTCGCCGCCCTTCTGGAACCACGCCGGAGCGGCCAGCGCGTAGATCCGGGCGACGCAGGCCAGCGCCAGCGCGGCCCACAGCAGCAGGAACGCCAGCGTCACCGACGCGCCCAGCGCCAGCACCGCGCACAGCAACGCCACCAGCGCTCCCACGGTGTAGCGGCGCGACAGCTGGCGCGTGCGCGCATCCGGCGCACCGGCAGCGGGCCGTTGCATCGGGAACAGGTAAACGCACAGCCAGCCCACCAGCGCGCCGGTAGGCACATCGATCAGGTGGTGCTGCCAGGTGGTCAGCACCGAGACCCCGATCAGCGCAAACCAGCCGTGCAGCAGCCAGCGCCAGCCGCCGCGCAGGTGCGCCGCAAAGGCGACCCACAGGATCACCAGCAGGCTGATATGCAGCGACGGCGCCTGGTTGAACGGCAGGTCGAAACCGCCCAGCAGCGTGAACAGCTGGCCCGGCAGGCCGTCGGCCTCGGGCCGGGCAAAGCTGAAGCGCAGCGGGAAGGCGATAAAGCATGCCACCGACACCAGCTGCGCCAGCACCAGCCGCTTGACGTGCGTGAGCAGCGCCGCGCGCGTGCGCCACAGGAAGAAGGAGATGCCGTACAGCAGGTCGATCGACCAGTACGGCAGGATGGTCCACGGCAGGAACGGAATCCCCCGCTCCCATTCGAAATAGACCGCCGGCACGTTGGCGCGCTGGCTCGCCAGCCAGTTGGCAAAGCCGTAGCTGGAGAAAAAGAACGCGCCGGCCAGCGCCAGCAGCAGGCAGGCCAGTCCCCAGGGCCGCTGCCCCGCCGGCCGCTCCGGACGCGCCCCGGCGCCAGCCTCCGTCGGCACCGTGCTCATGCGCCGCGCCTGCGCGCCAGGCTGACGGTGAAGATGCCCCACGGGTCGATGCGCTGGGTCACCTTGTCGAAGCCCGCGGCCCGCACCAGTTCGTCCATCTCGGCCTGCGAGCGGCGGCGCATCACCCAGGCGGCGCCGGCGCGGTGGCTGGTGAGCGCGCGCGCAATGAATTCCAGCTGCGGATGCCAGGGCTGGCCGGTGTAGACGAGGTAGCCGCCGGGCGGCACCGCGCGCGCCAGGCCATCGAGCGAGCGCCGCACCATCGCGTTGTCGGGGAACAGTTCGTACAGGCCGGAAACCACTGCCAGCGTCGGCGCCGGTGCCAGCGCCGCCAGGCTGTCGCCGTCGAAGGCATCGCCCTGCTCGAAGCGGGCCACGTCGGCCAGGTCCTTGGCGGCGATCAGGGCGCGGCCCTGCTCGACGTTCAGCGGGCTGTAGTCGCGCAACAGGATCGACTCGACCGCGGCGGCGCCGCCATCCAGCGCGCCCAGGGCCTCAAGCACATAGCGCCCGTGCCCGGCGGCGATATCGACGATCCGCACCGGCATGCCGGCCGCGCGCAGCCGCCGCACGGCCTCGGCGATCAGCGCCTCGGCGTGGACCTTGCGCTGGCGGATGCCGCGCCAGCCGATTGCGTCAAGGTACTGCTGGTCGGCCAGCCGGCCCAGCTTGCCGCGGCCAGATGGCGTGTTGCGGTAAACGTAGTCCAGCGTCGAGCCCGAGTCGAAGCCGGTCTCATGGCCCAGCCGCACCCCGTCCGACAGCATTCCGCCCAGCTTCAGGTTGGCCCGCGCCGCGCGCCAGTACCAGGCGGCCAGCCCGGCCGGCGCCGACGCCAGGCGGTCGGATTCCTCGCGGAACGGGCCGATCTGGTCGGCATCGAGCAAGGAGCGCGGCGCCGACGGCATCTCGAATTCGCGCAGGATAAAGCGGCGCGCGGCATCGACCGCCAGCTTGCGGTCGCGCTCGCCGAGCGTGTCGTGATAGAAGCCGTCCAGCACGATGCGCTCCTTGGTGCGCGAACCCAGGCGCTCATAGAAGCGGTCCTGCGGCCCGCGATGCACGACCCAGTCGGCGCCGGAGATCAGCAGCTGCGTCGGCACCGTGATTGCCGCGGCATCGGCCACGATGCGCTCCGCGGTCTCGTACAGGTCCAGCAGGATATTGACCGCGATCGGGCGCGTGATCAGCGGATCGCTGTCGTAGCTGGCGATGCGCTCTGGATCGTGCGTGAGGAATTTGGCCTTGACGTAGCTGTTGACGAAGAACTTGCCGCGCAGGCGCTGCATCAGCTTCAGCCCCGGCCGCGCAAAGGGCACGTAGAGCTTGACCTTGAACGCCGGCGAGGCCAGCACCAGCGCGCGGATCGGCGGCGCGTAGTCGTGCACCCAGGTGGAGGCCAGCACCGCGCCCACGCTCTGCGCGATCACCGCGGTGCGTTCCAGCGGGATGCCGTGAACCTCGGCGATATGGGTGGTGAAGGTCTGGATATCGCGCACCGAGTCCGCCAGGCTGGGGCTGTAGCCGCGCTCGCCGGGCGAACGGCCGTGGCCGCGCGCATCCCAGGCAAAGATCTCGTAGCCGGGCAGGTTCAGTTCATCGGCCAGGTGGGCGACCCGGCCGGAATGCTCATGGCCGCGATGGAACAGCACCACGGCGCCGCGCGCCGGGCCCTCCATCGCCGGCCAGTGCCGATAGAACAGCGTCTGGCGGTCGTGGGTCTCGAAATGCCGCTCTTGCGGCTGGCGGGTTAACGGTCGGTCCATCTCGCTACTCCGCAGTGCGGGACTGGGCCTCGGCGACACCGCGGCGCACCCGGTTGGCAATCGTGACCAGCGACAGCAGCGACAGCACCAGCCACAGCCAGCTGGCGGCCGCGCCAAAGCCCAGGCCAACACCGGCCCACAGCGCGATCGCGCCGACCGCGAAGGCGCGGTCGCTCTTGCCCAGCGGGCCGTCATAGCGCCGGCTGGCCCCGGCCAGGGGGCCGATCAGCCCGGCGGCCTCGACGATCACCGCCAGCAGCGCGAAGGTGCCGACCTGGCCCAGGCTGAAGCCCGGCAGCGCGGCCAGCGGCAGGATCAGTGCCAGGTCCGAGGCAATGTCGCCAAGCTCGTTGAGGTAGGCACCCAGTACGCTTTGCTGGCCGTGCTCGCGCGCCAGCATGCCGTCGATGGCGTTGAGCGCCATGCGCAGGAACAACCATAGGGGAAACAGCAGGAACAGCGCCGGGGACTCGGCCACCAGCATGCCCAGCGTGGCCAGCACGCCCACCGCCAGGGAGCCGGCCGCAGCGGCCAGCGTCACCTGGTTGGCAGTCACGCCGCGCTGCGCCAGGTCTTGCACCATGGGGCGCAACCGGGCCTGGAACCTGGGCTTCAGTTCATAGAGGGTCATCGCGCCGGCCTCCCTGCCGAGCTGATGCCGGAAGCGACGCCGTGCGCCAGGCCGCGGCGACGCGCAGGATCATGCGCCCCGGCCCGCCCCGACCTCTTCCGTCTTGTTCTTGGTTATTTTCTGACTGCCGCCCGGCTGCGGCACGTGCCGGCCAAGGCATGGCGGCAGTGCCTGGCTCTGCACTCTACCGCCAACATCGAGACATTACCAGAAGGCGCTTGCTGCCAGATGCTGATGCCGGCTAGACGGAGGCAATGGTGTCCCGCACTGCGTCGGTCACCTGCGCCACCACGCCTTCGCGCCAGTCGTCGGTATCGCCATAGAAGGCACGCCACATCGCCTGGCGGACCAGCGCGCGCTGGTTTTCGTCGGCTTCCGGGTGCTGGTGCAGCCAGTGGTCGCCGCGCAGCGCCTCCAGCACCTCGCCCACCGGCAGCGTGCCGAACTCAAGCGCGATGCCGGCATAGTCCGTGGTGGGCAGGGTCTGCAGCACCGCGTGCCAGGCCAGCCCGGTGAGGTTGGCCGAGGTCGACGAGCCATCGTAGATCGAGGTCACCCGCCCGCCCCAGATCGCGCGCGTGCGCGTGAGCGATTGCGGCGTGTCCGGGCCCATGTGGATGGGCTCGCCATAGCCCCAGGGGCCCAGCCCGGTATGGACGTCGATCCAGCGCAGCGCCTCGCGCCCGGCGCCGAAGCGCGCCAGGATGCGGCACAGCGTGTAGTTGCTCCAGGCAGCCTTGTCGCCGCCGTAGAACATGCCACCCGGGTCCTGGTACTGGCCGCGGCTGACCGCGGCCTGGTACCACGGCATGCCGCGCTCGGCAACGGCCTTCATCAGTTGCGCCTGGTCGGTGTCGGACGGCGGCCATTGCGCCGGCACCAGCAGCGGCGCGATCTCGGCATAGGCCTCGTTGTACGGCAGCGGCTGGGTGAAGTCCATGAAATTGCGGTTCAGGTCGACGTTATCCTCGTTGACCCGGCGCAGGTGGGAAAAACCGTAGGGATTGATCGCATGCACCAGCAGCAGGCTGGTGTCGGCGGCGGCGCAATCGGCAAGCAGCGCGGCGTCGTGCAGCATCGTCACCTGCGCGCCGGAGCCGGCAAAGCCCTCGGCGCCATGCGTGCCCGAGGTCACCATCAGGCAGCGGCGGGCCTCGGCCGGGCCGGCCAGCGCCACGTCGATCGCGAGGTCCTCGCCGCCACTGCCGCGCTTGGTCGGATGCGGGAACTGCGCCAGCGCGGCCCCGGCCGTGCGCGCGGCGTCAAGGAACTTCTGGCGGGCTTCGGCGTAGCTGCGAGAAAAATGGCTCATGGCGTGACCGGCGGATGCGATGCAGGCATTAGACGCCAAATCCGCAGGTCTTGCCACCCGCTGCTAGTGTCATGAGTTGGAAGTTGGTTGCAAAAATAAGTCTGTCGAGAAGGCGTGCGAGACTAGGAGCGAAGCGCAGCAAGGCTGGAGCCTTGCGAGCATTCGCGACGACGGATCGTGCGTCTTATCGGCGGACTTATGCAACGAACTTGCAACTCATGACACTAGAACAGCGATCCGGATGCATACCCGGGCGATGCCGGCGTTGGCTCCGACCCCGGCCCCCAGATGCCAGGCGAGGTGAACGCCTGCGGATGCATCTCGATCCCGGCCGCGGCCAGCTGGCCGGCGGTCAGCACCAGGTGACGGGCCAGCCAGTCGTGCAGGCTGCGCAGGAAGCGGATGTTGTCGACGCTGTTGGCCCCCGCGATCAGCCATTCCAGCTTGATATGCGCGGTATAGACGTCCAGCAGGTTGGTGGCGCGCAGCCGCGGCGGGGTGGACGGGCTGCGCTCGATCGCCAGGATGCGGCGCACCTGCGCCATGCCGATGTCGCCGGTGCGCTGGTACTGCTCGTAGACGCCCTCAAGCGCCGGGAAGCGCACTGTGGGCTGCACGCGCGGCACCGCGGCCACCTTCTCCATGCGCAGCACAAGGTAGCGGATCGCGGCGGCGCGCTCGGCGGCCTGCGCCTGGGCGGGATCGCGGCGGCGGGCCGGGGGCGCCACCTCGGGCAAGGCCGTGCGCGGCACCACATCGCGCTCGGTGTAGTCCGGCACCTGCAGCAGCAGGCCAGCATGCGGCACCGCGGCACGCGCGCAGTCGTCGCCAAAGGGATATTCATGCCCTGCGGCGTCGCGCAGGATATAGGCCTGCCCGGCCGGAAAGCCATGGTGGCGGCGGCTCGCGCCCCGCGCATGGCAGCGCGTGGCGGGGTCGACGAAGTCCTTGCGCACGGGGATCCAGCCCCCGTCGTGTGCCTGGGTCATGCGTTGCGGGTCATGCCTGTGTTGCTAGACCCGCCATTGTCGCCGATCTGCGCGCTCGCCCCGGCAAATATGCCCTGCCCTACTTCAGCATGAACGACATCGCCGACAGGCAGTTCAGCATGCGCACCGCCGCCTGGACCGAATCGGCCTGGAAGGACAGCGTCACGCCGTCGCGGCGCTCCAGCGTCGGCCATTGGCAGAACAGGTCCGCATGCGCGGGCGTCAGAGTCTGCAGGGTGCAAGTCACCGGTGCGGCGATGCGCAGGCATTGCGCCTGCGCGCGTTCGCGCACCGCGCTTGCCGCCGCTGCGGCAATGGCCTCGCGCGCCGCCGCCGGCGACAGCGAGGTGCCACTGCCGAATCCGCTCGCGGACTTGGTCTCGACATAGCGCACCCACGGCATCAGCGCATGGGTTTCCTGCACGAAGACGTCGTCACCGCTGGCCATCAGCACTGGCGCGCCGAACTCGCCGGCCAGCGCGGCGTACAGCCCCGCCTCGCCCAGTTCCTTGCCGTTGAGCCAGACCCGCGCAAAGGCGCCGCTGTTGATGGTGTGCGCCAGCACGCCGCGGCTCTGGGCGCGGCCGTGGTAGCCGATCATCAGCACGCCGTCGACTCCGGCCTCGACGCCGGCCATCATGCCAAGGTAGCGCGGCTTGCCCAGCACCACCCGCGCGCGCGGATCGAGCTGGTCCGGCAGCAGGTTGCGGAAGCCGCCGTGCGAATCGTTGACCAGTACTTCGGTGGCCCCGCCGGCAAAGGCGCCTTCGACCGCGGCATTGGCTTCGCCCGTCATCCAGGCCCGGGCGCGTTCGTATTCGCCGTTGCCGGGGCGCGTCTGTTCGGCGTGGAAGACGCCAGCCACGCCTTCGATATCAGTGGAAACAAGGATCTTCATCAGGCGGTTCGGCCCAGTTCGGGCATCACGTCCAGTAGTGCGCGCCGGCCGTGGCCATCGCGGCCCTGCACCGGAGCGGCATGCCACAGGGCATGCAGGATGGCTTGCTCGACGCTGTCGGCCGCGGCGCGGAACAGCGGGTCGAGATGGGTTTCATGCAGCATGGCGACGGCCGGCATTGGCCGGGCGGTGTCGTGCGGCACGGTATACGCGGTCGAGAACGCGAGTGCGATATCGCCCGAGCCATGCCCGAACACCGAGCCGGTACGCGCCAGCCCGGCGCCGGCGCGCAGCGACAGCCGGCGCAGCTGGCGCGCGTCCAGCGGGGCGTCGGTGGCGACGATCATGATGATCGATCCTTTTTCCGGTTGCGCCGCGGTGTCGGGCTGCGCCAGGCGCTGCACCAGTTCCGGACCGACCAGCCGGCCGGCCACGGTCAACGATTCCGGCGTGCCGAAATTGGCCAGCACCAGCGCGCCCACGCAATATCCACCGGCCAGGCGTGAAGCGGTGCCGATACCGCCCTTGACGCCGAACGCCGACATGCCGCGCCCTGCGCCAACCGCGCCCTGCGCAACGTCCTGGCCGGCACCGGCCAG
>NZ_JFJW01000004.1:6733-17011 GCF_000611125.1 Cupriavidus sp. SK-4 | reverse complement strand
GCCCGGGGCCGCCTCATAGTGGCTGCCCGCCACCGCCATGCGCTGGATATCGTTCAGGTAGCCGTCATTGCACTCGAACACCAGCGGATTGACTGTAGGCAGCGCGCGGCCGATCTCCGGATTGGCCGCCACCGCCGCACGGATCTGCGCCTGCGCCACCGCACCGACCGAAAAGGTATTGGTCAGCGCCAGCGGCGTTTCCAGCACGCCCAGTTCGTCCACCTGCACCAGCCCGATGCTCTTGCCAAAGCCGTTGAGCACGGTGGCCGCGGCGGGCACCTTGTCGCGGTAGGGATCGCCGCCGTGCGGACGGATCACGGTGACGCCGGTCTGCACGGCGCCGTCCGCCAGCGTGCAATGGCCGACGGTCACGCCGGCCACGTCGGCAATGCTGTCCAGCGAACCTGCCGGCAGGCTGCCGACATGCGGCACGCCCGTTGTCGATGCGGTCATATTCAGCGGCTCAGTTTCAACGGCGGTCGATCTTGGGGTCGAGCGCGTCGCGCAGGCCGTCGCCAAGCAGGTTGAAGGCCAGCACGGTCAGGAAGATCGCCAGGCTCGGGAAGATCGCCACGTGCGGCGCGGTCACCATGTCGGCGCGGGCTTCGTTGAGCATCGCGCCCCACTCCGGCGTGGGCGGCTGCGCACCCAGCCCCAGGAACGACAGGCTGGCCGCGGTGATGATCGAGGTGCCGATACGCATCGAGAAATACACCACGATCGACGACACCGTGCCCGGCAGGATATGCCGCATCAGGATGGTCCAGTCCGACGCGCCGATGCTGCGCGCAGCCTCGATGTAGGTCAGCCGCTTGAGCATCAGCGTATTGCCGCGCACCAGCCGCGCGAACGCGGGGATGCTGAAGATGGCCACGGCGAAGATCACGTTGGTCATGCCATTGCCGAGGATCGCAACGATGCCGATCGCCAGCAGGATGCCCGGGAAGGCGAAGAGCACGTCGGAAATGCGCATCACGATGCGGTCCCACCAGCCCTCGTAGTAGCCCGCCAGCAGGCCCAGCACGGTGCCGATCAGCGCGCCGATGATCACCGACAGGAAGCCCGCCGCCAGCGAGATGCGCGCGCCGGCCAGGATGCGGCTGAAGATGTCGCGTCCGAGCGAATCGACTCCCATCCAGTGCGCGGCCGACGGGCCGGCGTTGAGCGCGTCGTAGTCGAAGTAGTTCTCCGGGTCGTACGGCACGATATGCGGCGCCACGATGGCAATCACCACCAGCACCAGCACGAAGGCGCCGGCGCCCAGCGCCAGGTGCTGCTTGCGGAATTTGCGCCAGAACTCGGTCCAGGGCGTGCGCACGGCCTCGGGCACGGGGGCGGTGGCGGGTGCCGCTTGCGCTGCGGCGGGCGTGGAAAGCTCAGTCATGCCGGCCTCACTTGTAGCGGATGGTTGGGTTGATCACGGTGTAGAGCATGTCCACCACCAGGTTGATCAGGATGAATTCGAGCGAGAACAGCAGCACCTCGGCCTGGATCACCGGGTAGTCGCGCATCTCGACGGCATCGACCAGCAGGCGCCCCAGGCCCGGCCAGTTGAACACCTTCTCGACCACGATCGAGCCGCCCAGCAGGAAGCCGAACTGCAGGCCCATCATGGTCACCACCGGGATCATGGCGTTGCGCAGGCCGTGCTTGGTCACCACCAGCGTCTCGCGCACGCCCTTGGCGCGGGCGGTGCGGATAAAGTCTTCCTGCAAGACCTCGACGAACGAGGCCCGC
This sequence comes from Cupriavidus sp. SK-4, assembly GCF_000611125.1. NCBI lineage: Bacteria > Pseudomonadati > Pseudomonadota > Betaproteobacteria > Burkholderiales > Burkholderiaceae > Cupriavidus > Cupriavidus sp. SK-4. The sequence goes on along the minus strand of NZ_JFJW01000004.1, from coordinate 15,274 downwards.
GTAAAGCGCGCCATCACCGCGGCCACCGCCGCGCCCAGCGTGATGGACGGCAACACGTAGTGCTTCCAGCTGTCGGCACCGATCGACGGCAGCCAGCCCAGCTGCACCGAGAACACCTCCATCAGCAGCATGCCCAGCGCAAAGGCCGGGAACGAGATGCCCGACACCGCCAGCGTCATGCCGAGCCGGTCCGGCCAGCGGTTGCGCCACACGGCCGAGCCGATGCCGATCACCATGCCGAACACCACCGCCCAGGCCATCGACGCCACTGTCAGCAGCAGCGTGGGCATGAAGCGGTCGCCGATCTCCTCGCTTACCGGGCGCTTGGTGCGCAGCGAATGGCCGAACTCGCCGCGGACCGCATTGGAGAAGAAGTTGACGAACTGCTCGTGCATGGGCCGGTCCAGCCCAAGGTCCTTGCGCACCAGTTCGACCGTGGCCGAGTCGGCCTCCGGGCCCGCCGCCAGCCGCGCGGGATCGCCCGGCAGCAGGTGGACGAACAGGAACACCAGCACTGCCACGATCAGCAGCGTGGGGATCACGCCCAGCACACGTTTGAGGAAGTAATTCAGCATGACACACCAGAAGGAAATGCAGCAGCAGAGGCCGCAGGCCGCCCCCCCCCCCGCCCCCCCGCCGGCGACCCCGCGACGCGGGCAGGCGGCCACCTCGGCTTACTGCTTTACTGCTTACTGCTCTTTGGATGGGATTACAGCCAGCACCCGTTGTTTGCTCCCCTCTCCCGCTTGCGGGAGAGGGGCCGGGGGAGAGGGCAGGAGCTTCCACGAAGTCCCGGCCCTCGCCTCACCCATTACTGCTTGATATCGATCTCTTCAAAATTGAACGACCCGTCCGGCATCACATAGGCGCCGGTCAGCCGCTTGCTGCGCGCAAACAGCACCTTCTCGGTCACCAGGAAGGCCCACGGCGCATCCTTCCAGATGCGTTCCTGGGCGTCCTTGTACAGGCGCGCCTTTTCGCCACGATCGGTGGTGCGCAGCGCGCCGGCGATATCGGCGTCGACCTGGTCGTTCTTGTAGTACGCGGTATTCAGCAGCTTGGGCGGCATCGACTCCGAAGCCAGCAGCGGACGCAGCGCCCAGTCCGATTCACCGGTCGACGACGACCAGCCCACGTAGTAGATGCGCACGCCGGCGTCTTCCGGCTTCGGCACGCTCTCGACCTTCTCCACGCGCTGGCCGGCCTCAAGCGCCTGCACCGAGGCCTTGATGCCGACCTGCTGCAGCTGCTGCTGCACGAACTGGATCACCTTCTGCGCGGTGGTGTGGTTGTAGGCCGACCACAGCGTGGTCTCGAAGCCGTTCGGATAGCCGGCTTCCTTCAGCAGCGCGCGCGCCTTGGCCGGGTCATACGGCCACGGGCCCAGCTTCTCGGCATAGTCCACGCCCGGCGGCACCACGCCTTCGGCCGGCACCGCGTAGCCCGCAAAGGCGACCTTGGCCAGCGCGTCCTTGTTGATGGCGTAGTTGATCGCCTGGCGCACCTTGGGGTCGTTGAACGGCTTGACCATGGTGTTCATGGACAGGTAGCGCTGGATGATCGACGGCGAGGCGATCAGATCCACCTTGGCGCTGTTCTTCAGCACCGCGGCCTGCTCGAACGGGATGCTGAAGGCGAAGTCGGCCTCGCCGGTCTGCATGATCGCGGCGCGGGTGTTGTTGTCGACCACCGGCTTCCAGGTGATGGTGTCGATCTTCGGGTAGCCGGTCTTCCAGAAGCCAGCGAACTTCTTGCCCTTCAGGTGGTCGGGCTGCTTCCATTCAACGAACTCGAACGGGCCGGTGCCGACCGGGTGAAACGCGATCTCCTTGCCATACTTCTGCAGCGCGGCCGGCGAGATCATCACCGCCGACGGATGCGCCAGCACGTTGATGAACGGCGAGAACGGCTCTTTCAGCGTGACCTTGACGGTATTGGCATCGACCACGTCAGTCTTGGCGACACGGTTGAACAGCGTGTAGCGCTTGAGCTTGTTGGCCGGGTTGGTGACGCGGTCCAGGTTGGCCTTGACGGCGCCGGCATCGAAGGTGGTGCCGTCGTGGAACTTGATGCCCTTCTTCAGCTTGATCGTATACGTCAGTCCGTCCTTGCTGACCTCGTAGCTGTCGGCCAGCACGTTGACCAGCTTCATGTCCTTGTCCAGGCCAAACAGGCCCTGGTAGAAGCTCTTCCCAACCGCCTGCGACAGCGTGTCATTCGAATCGTACGGATCCAGCGAGGTGAAAGTCGAACTCACCGCCATCACGGCATCCTTGGCGGCGAAGGCCGGGGCCGAAACCAGCATGCCCAGCGTGCCGGCGGCAAAGGCGCCGGCCACCCATCGGGGCGAAACCATACGTGCAGACATCGTCGATTCTCCTTGGTAACTTGGTGACTTCCAGGACTTCAATAGGCGCCGCCGACGGCATGCCGGGCGACATAGTGACCGAGCGACCCGCTGCCGGCGACCTGGACCAGCGGCTGCACCACCGGTTCGTCGCCGACCACGCGGATCGGGCTGGGGATTTCGTCGTTGAGCGGCTCGCGCCGCAGGTGGCGCCGCGCCGGGTCGGCGATCGGCACCGCCGACATCAGCTTCTTCGTGTACGGGTGCTGCGGGTTCTCGAAGATCGCGCGGCGCGGGCCGATCTCGACGATCTGGCCCAGGTACATCACCGCCACGCGATGGCTCACGCGCTCCACCACCGCCATGTCGTGCGAGATGAACAGGAAGGCAATGCCAAGCTCGCGCTGCAGGTCCAGCATCAGGTTGACGATCTGCGCCTGGATCGACACGTCCAGCGCGGACACCGATTCATCGGCCACCACCACCTTGGGGTTCAGCGCCAGTGCGCGCGCAATGCAGATGCGCTGGCGCTGGCCGCCGGAGAACTCGTGCGGATAGCGCGCCGCGTGCGAGGGGTCCAGCCCCACCTTGTCGAGCAGCCAGGCCACGCGCTGCTCGGCCTCCTTGCCGCTGGCGACCTTGTGCACCAGCAGCGGCTCCATGATCGAGTAACCCACCGGCACGCGCGGATCGAGCGAGGCGAACGGGTCCTGGAAGATGAACTGGATATTGCGGCGCAGGGTCTGCAGCGCCGGCCCTTCCATCTTGCTGATGTTCTGCCCGGCGAACTCGATGGTGCCGCTCTGGCTTTCCACCAGGCGCAGCAGCGAGCGGCCCGTGGTGGACTTGCCGCAGCCGGACTCGCCCACCAGCGCCAGCGTCTCGCCGGGATAGAGGTCGAAGCTGACTTGCTCGACCGCATGCACGCGCCGCGTGACGCGGCCGAACAGGCCGCCGGGCACGTCGAAGCGCGTCACCAGGTCCTGCACGCGCAGGATGGGAGCGACGCCCGGGGTAACAGTGTCCTGCGGCGCGACCGGCTCAGGGTTGGCGCTGTCCAGTTGCAGCAACGGGAACTTGGCCGGCAGGTCGGTGCCGCTCATGGCGCCAAGGCGCGGCACCGCCGACAGCAGCGCGCGCGTGTACGGATGGGCGGGGGCACGGAACACATCGTCCGAGGTGCCCTCTTCCACCTTCTCGCCGCGGTACATCACCAGCACGCGGTCGGCGACTTCGGCCACCACGCCCATGTCGTGCGTGATGAAGACCACGCCCATATGCATCTCGGCCTGCAGGCCGCGGATCAGCTGCAGGATCTCGGCCTGGATGGTCACGTCCAGCGCCGTGGTCGGCTCGTCGGCGATCAGCAGCGCGGGCTTGCACGACAGCGCCATGGCGATCATCACGCGCTGGCGCATGCCGCCGGAGAGCTGGTGCGGATAGCGCTCCAGCACGCGGCGCGCCTCGGGGATGCGCACCAGCTCCAGCATGCGCAGCGCCTCGGCACGCGCCGCCGCGCGGCTCTTGCCCTGGTGCAGGCGGATCGATTCGGCGATCTGCTCGCCCACCGGGAACACCGGGTTAAGCGAGGTCATCGGCTCCTGGAAGATCATCGCCACGTCGGCGCCGCGCACGCTGCGCAGCGTGGCGTTGTCCGCGCGCGCCAGGTCGATCACCTCGCCGCCGCGCCGCCGCAGCGCCATGCTGCCGGAGACGATCTTGCCGCCGCCATGTTCGACCAGGCGCATCAGCGCCAGCGACGTGACCGACTTGCCCGAGCCCGACTCGCCCACCACCGCCAGCGTCTCGCCGCGGTCGACATGGAAGGACAGGTTGCGCACGGCCTCGACGGTACGCTCGGACGTGGCAAAGCGCACGGTCAGCCCGTTCACCGAGACGACGCGCTCGGGCGGCAGGACGATGCCGGATGCGGAAGCGTGCGATTGCGCAGGGGTAGTGGCCACTGGAACTCCTTGTATTGCTGCTTGATGCCCGGACTTGCTGGTGCGGTGCAGGTCAGCCGTAAATCGACACGTTCACTGCCTCGCCCACCCGGGCGAAACCGCGATACATGCCTTCGGTGTTGAACGGCAGCGTGACGTTGCCGGCGCGGTCGACCGCGATCAGGCCGCCGCGGCCGTTGATGGCGCGCAGTTTTTCCATCACCACGCGCCGCGCCGAATCCTCGAGCGAGAGGCCGGCGTAGCGCATCTGCGCGGACACGTCGTACGCGGCCACGGTGCGGATGAACATTTCGCCGGTGCCGGTCGCCGACACGGCCGCGACGTCATCGGCATAGCAGCCCGCGCCGATCACCGGCGTATCGCCAACGCGGCCCACGCGCTTGTTGGTGACGCCGCCGGTGGAGGTGGCAGCAGCCAGGTTGCCGCGGCTGTCGCATGCGACCGCGCCGACGGTGCCGAACTTGCTGTCGGGATCGATCGGATCGGCCGCGCTGGCCTTGCCCTGCGCGGCCAGCGCGGCGGCGTCGTGGTCTAGCAGCGCCATGCCTGCGGTGCCGCGGGCGCGCTGCCACTGATCGTGGCGAGCCTGCGTGAAGTAGTAGTCCGGCGCCACCAGTTCCAGGCCCTGCGCTTCGGCAAAGGCCTCGGCGCCGGCGCCGGCAAAGAGCACGTGTTCGCTGTGGTCCAGCACGGCGCGCGCGGCCAGCACCGGGTTGCGCAGGCGCGTGACGCAGGCCACGGCGCCGGCTTCCAGCGTGGCGCCGTCCATCACCGCGGCATCGAGCTCATAGGTGCCGGCGTGGGTCAGCACCGCGCCCTTGCCGGCGTTGAACAGCGGGCACTCTTCCAGCAGGCGCACCGCCTCGGTGACCGCATCGAGCGCGCTGCCGCCCTCGGCCAGGATGCGCTGGCCGGCCTGCAGCACGTGTTGCAGCGCTTCGATGTATTCGCGTTCGCGGGCGGCGTCCATCGCCGCGCGGGTGATGGTGCCGGCGCCGCCGTGGATGGCAATGACTGCTGGTTGCATGTGGATGTTCAGGACTTGCGGGTGTTGGAGGATCGGCCGCGCTTGGCGCCAGCCGTGGGTTCGGTGGATTGCGGGGTGCCGGCACGGCCGGCGGACTCCGCGGCCGGCGTGCCGTACAGCCACGGCAGCAGGAATTCGGTCATTTCGGCGGCGGCCTTGACCGGGCGCTCGGCCCGGTGCGCCACCGCGCCGCACAGCGCCTCGATCAGCGCCAGCACGGTGGCATCGGAGTTGGCCGAGAGCCGGTTGCCGGCCTGCGCGTAGAGCGCGATATCGGCCAGCGGCGCCAGCGGCGAGGTCGGCCCGTCGGTCAGCGCCAGCACCTGGCCGCCGCGCGACTTGGCGCGCTCAGCCAGTTCGATGGTGTCCGTGACGTAGCGCGGGAAGGCAATCACGATCAGCAGGTCGCTCGACTGCTGCTTGAACAGCTGCCGCGCCGCATGCGAGGCGCCGCCGGCGCCCGCCACCGAGGTCACCATGCGGCAGTGCATTTCCAGCCCGTGCTGCAGCAGGCCCGCCAGGAAACCGCTGGCGCCGAAGCCGGCGACGTAGACACGCTGCGCCGCCAGGATCGCCGAGACCGCGCGCTCGCAGGCCTCCGGGTCGATGCCGCGCCGCGTGGCTTCCGCGTTGGCCGCGGCATCTTCCAGCGAGGCGGCGAAGACTTCGGCCGCGGTCGCGGGCCGCTCCAGCTCGCTGCGCAGCCGCTCCACCGGAGCCAGCGTGGCTTCGAAGCCGCGCACCAGCTCGGCCCGGAACTGCGGATAGCCGTCGAACCCCAGCGCCCGCGCAAAGCGGTTGGCCGTGGCCACCGACACCTCCACCGCCGCGGCAAATTCGTCGATGCGCATGGTCGCCGCGCGGAACAGATTGGCCAGCACGTATTCCGCCATGCGGCGGTGCGCCGGCGTCAGCGTCGGCAAGCTGCGCGCAATGCGGTCTGAGATGGAATGGCCTTTTGGCATGGTGGAAACGGTTGGTCTGGACGTCGCCGGATGGGCGCCGTTTTCGTGAAAATGAATTTACACGCAACGCACGAACAAGAAAATAGAGTTTTGCGAGACCAAGGGTAATCCCTGAATCGCCGAGGCACGAAGGCACATTGGCGGTGCACGTTGCCGAGCTGTTTTGCACCGCCACGGCGTGCGTTGCACCGGAAACGCTACAATGCCGGCCAGCGCACCAGACCTGGCGGTTGCCCGCTTTCTCCGCGCTTTTTCTGTTTTTCACTCAGGCATTTCCCCTCTCGTGATCCGAATCGACCAGCTAGTCCTCCAGCGCGGCACCAAGGTGCTGTTCGACCACACCAGCGTGACGCTCAACCCGGGCGAGCGCGTGGGCCTTGTCGGCGCCAACGGCAGCGGCAAGTCGACGCTGTTCGCGCTGCTGCGCGGTGAACTGCATCCGGACGGGGGCGATGTCATCGTGCCGGCGCAGTGGCGCGTCGCGCACGTGGCGCAGGAAACGCCTGCGGTCAGCCGCACCGCCGTGGATTACGTGATCGATGGCGACACCCGCCTGCGCGAGATCGAAGCCGCCATCGCCGCCGCACAGGCCAGCGGCGACGGCAGCGCCGAGGGCGAAGCCCACGCCGCCTTTGCCGACGCCGACGGCTACACCGCCCCGGCTCGCGCCGAGGCGCTGCTGCTGGGCCTGGGCTTCACGCTGGCGCAGGTGTCGCAGCCGGTGGCCTCGTTCTCGGGCGGCTGGCGCATGCGCCTGAACCTTGCGCAGGCGCTGATGTGCCCGTCCGACCTGCTGCTGCTCGACGAACCGACCAACCACCTGGACCTGGACGCCATCGTCTGGCTGGAGGACTGGCTGGCGCGCTACCCCGGCACGCTGGTGATGATTTCGCACGACCGCGAATTCCTCGACGCGATCTGCAACGTCACCGTGCATATCGAGAACCAGCAACTGCGCCGCTATGGCGGCAACTACACCCTGTTCGAGACCCTGCGCCTGCAGCAGATGGCGCAGCAGCAATCCGCCTACGTGCGCCAGCAGAAGGAAATCGCGCACCTGGAATCGTTCATCACGCGCTTCAAGGCCAAGGCGACCAAGGCGCGCCAGGCACAGAGCCGCGTCAAGGCGCTGGAAAAGATGGAGCGGCTGGCGCCGGTGCACGTGGCCGCCGGCTTCGCTTTCGAGTTCCGCGAACCCGACGCCGCGCCCAATCCGATGATGGTGCTCGACGGCGTCGACTGCGGTTATGCCGAGGCGGAGCCACCCGTCACCATCCTGCACAAGCTGGCGCTGTCGATCCAGAACGGCCAGCGCATCGGCCTCTTGGGCGCCAACGGCCAGGGCAAGTCCACGCTGGTCAAGACCCTGGCCGGCACGCAGGACCCGCTCACGGGCAAGCTGCGCCTGGGCAAGGGCCTGCAGATCGGCTACTTCGCCCAGCACCAGCTGGAGACGCTGCGTGACCACGACTCGCCGCTGCAGCACCTGGCACGCCTGGCGCCCGACACCCGCGAGCAGGAGCTGCGCGACTTCCTCGGCAGCTTCAACTTCCGCGGCGACATGGCCACCGCGCCGATCGAGCCCTTCTCGGGCGGCGAGAAGGCCCGTCTGGCCCTGGCGCTGATCGTCTGGCAGAAGCCCAACCTGCTGCTGCTGGACGAGCCGACCAACCACCTGGACCTCGACACCCGCGAGGCGCTGACCATGGCGCTGGCGCAGTTCGAAGGCACGCTGATCCTGGTCTCGCACGACCGCCACCTGCTGCGCGCCACCGCCGACCAGTTCATGCTGGTGGCCGACGGCACCATCAAGCCGTTCGACGGCGACCTGGACGACTACCGCGACTGGCTGCTGCAACAGGCCGCGGCCAAGCGCAATGCCGCCACCGCCGCGCACCTGGCAGAGAACGCCGGCGATGCCGCGGCGGCGGTCAACCGCAAGGACCAGCGCCGCGCGGAGGCCGACGAGCGCCAGCGGCTGTCAGCACTGCGCAAGCCGTTGACGAAGGAACTGGAAAAGGTGGAAAAGCGCATGGCGGTATTGCAAACCGCCAAGGAGGAGATCGACCAGTTCATGGCCGATGAAAGCAGCTATGCCGAAGCCAACAAGACCAGGCTGATGGAGATGCTCAAGCGCCAGGGCGAGGTCAATGGCGAGCTGGAGACGCTGGAAGAGAAGTGGCTGGAGTTGCAGGAGCAGATCGAGCAGATTGCGTAATGTAGTTCGAGTCCCCTCCC
>NZ_JFJW01000004.1:4092-6711 GCF_000611125.1 Cupriavidus sp. SK-4 | reverse complement strand
CGCCAACGGCGCCGTTTCTTGTTTGCGGTGGCCTGCTCTCGACTCAGCGGAAATTCTTCTCGCGCCGGATCAACCCCACCGCCAGCGTCAGCGTCAGGATAAACAGCCAGATCAGCGACCATGCCGGCACCGACAGCCCCAGCACCGGCGGCAGCGGCGCGGTGCACAGGCCATCGGCGTAGAACACCTGCGGCAGCGCCTTGGCCGTCGGCAGCGCGTTGACCCAGTTTTCCAGCGGGTCGATGCCGCAGCTGGCCTTGGGATTGAGCAGCAGCGACACGTGGTAGACCGCCACCGCAATCCCGGCGATGCCGGACAGCATGCCCAGGCCCTGCCACAGCGAGCGCGTGTTCTGCGCCACCGCGGCCAGCAGCGAGAAGATGCCGATGCCGATAAAGGCGAAGCGCTGCATCACGCAGAGCGGGCAAGGCTGGTAGCCCTTTTCAAACTGCAGGTAGAGCGCAACGCCGACCAGGCCGAAGGAAACGAGGGCGATCAGCAGGAAATAGGCGCGGGAGTTGGCTTGCATAGTGGGTGATCAGGTAATCCGGTAAGCGGTGCCGTCAGTGGATGGCGCGGCATTGCTGCGCATTATTACCTATTTTGCAGCGCCTGCAGTTGGCGTCACACGCAGCGCAAGCCCCCTGTGCCCTGTGGCGGATTCACGCAGGGGTGCTATGCGCCGGCTGCCTGCCACGCCGTGCGCGGCAAACGGTACAGGCAATGGGGCCGCAACGGATGACCTGGCGGCAATGCGGGATGCTCGAAGCCCACGGCATCCTCGCGCATGCCGAGCCGTTCCATGACCGCCCGCGAGCGCGCATTGGCGAGTGTCGTGAAGGACACGATCTCATCCAGCCCCAGCCGCTCAAAGCCCCAGGCAAGCGCGCCGCGTGCCGCCTCGGTCGCGTAGCCGCTGCCCCAGGCGTGCCGCGCCAGGCGCCAGGCAATCTCCACGCAAGGCGCGAACGGCAGCGCCGCGGTGGGCTCGTGCAATCCGACAAACCCCAGGAAAACACCGTCCGCCTTGCGCTCCGCCACCCAGACGCCCCATCCCTTCGCTGCGATCAGGCTGCGGCAGTGGTCGGCCATCGCATCGCTTTCAACCCGCGTCAGCGGCGCAGGGAAATAGCGCATCACCTGCGCATCGGCATTGAGCGCGGCAAACGGCACATAGTCCGCCTCGCGCCACTGGCGCAGCCGCAGGCGTTCCGTCTCGAAGGCGATATCTTCGTCCATGGCTCAGTCCAGATGGCGCACGCGGTCGATGGCCTGCTCGATGCGTTCCACCGCGATCACTTCGAGCCCGTCGATCTTCTGTTTGGGCGCGTTCGCCTTGGGAATCACGGCGATCGTAAAGCCCAGCTTGGCGGCTTCCTTCAGGCGCTCCTGCCCGCGCGGGCTGGGCCGGATCTCACCGGCCAGGCCGACTTCGCCGAACACCACCAGGCCGCGCGGCAGCGGCTTGTTGCGCATCGATGAATGGATCGACAGCAGCACCGCCAGGTCGGCGGCCGGCTCGGTGATCTTGACCCCACCCACCGCGTTCAGGAACACGTCCTGGTCAAAGCAGGCAATGCCCGCGTGCCGGTGCAGCACCGCCAGCAGCAGCGCCAGCCGGTTCTGCTCAAGCCCCACCGCCAGCCGGCGCGGGTTGGGCACATGCGCGGTATCGACCAGCGCCTGGATCTCCACCAGCAGCGGACGCGTGCCCTCCTGCGTCACCAGCACGCATGAGCCCGGCACGGTTTCCTCATGCTGCGACAGGAACAGCGCCGACGGATTGCTGATGCCGCGCAGGCCGCGCTCGGTCATGGCAAACACGCCCAGCTCATTGACCGCGCCGAAGCGGTTCTTGAAGGCGCGGATCAGCCGGTGCGACGAATGGGTATCGCCCTCGAAATACAGCACCGTATCGACGATATGCTCCAGCACGCGCGGACCCGCCAGGCTGCCTTCCTTGGTCACATGGCCGACCAGGATGATGGTGATGCCGCTGCTCTTGGCAATGCGCGTCAGCTGCGCCGCGCATTCGCGCACCTGCGCGACCGAGCCCGGTGCTGAGGTCAATGCCTCGGAGTACAGCGTCTGGATCGAGTCGATCACCGCGACTTCGGGCCTTTCCACTTCCAGCGTGGCCTGGATCTTCTCCAGCTGGATTTCGGCAAGCAGCCCCAGCGACGGGCTTTCCACGCCCAGCCGCTGTGCGCGCAGCGCGATCTGCGCACCGGATTCTTCGCCGCTGACATAGAGCACACGACGCTGGCCGGCCAGATTGGCCAGGGCCTGCAGCAGCAGCGTGGACTTGCCGATGCCGGGATCGCCGCCGATCAGCACCACCCCGCCCGACACCAGGCCGCCGCCCAGCACGCGGTCGAATTCATCGATGCCGCTGGAGAAGCGCGGCACGTCGGCGGCATCGATCTCCGACAGCTTGCGCACCGTGGCCGAAGCGGCCAGCGGCTGGAAGCGCTTGTTCGCGGCGGACTCGGCCACCGTCTCCACCAGCGTGTTCCACTGCTGGCAATGCGGGCACTGGCCGGCCCAGCGCGGCGTGGTGCCGCCGCATTCAGTACACGTATAGACAGTCTTGGTCTTGGCCAACGGATGTCCTTGCAG
>NZ_JFJW01000004.1:0-4065 GCF_000611125.1 Cupriavidus sp. SK-4 | reverse complement strand
GCGGCGCCCGGCAGATGGTAAGTGCGCGGGCCTGCGCCCGCACCAACGCCCCGGATCAGGCCACGGCAGGCGCGGCGCTGTCCGAAGCCGTGATCGTCGCCACCGAGGTCGGCACGCGCGGCGCCAGCGCGCACATCAGCTCATAGCCCACCGTGCCGCTGGCCTGCGCCACCTCGTCGATCGGCAGGCCCTGGCCCCACAGCGTGACCGGGCTGCCGACCTTGGCCTTCGGGCACGGGGTCAGGTCCACGCACAGCATGTCCATCGACACGCGCCCGACCAGTTCGGTGCGCACGCCGTCGACCAGCACCGGCGCGCGCTGCTCGCCCCAGCCCGACGCATGGCGCGGGTAGCCGTCGGCATAGCCGCACGCCACCACGCCGATGCGCATCGGCCGCTCGGCGGTGAACATGGAGCCGTAGCCGACGGTATCGCCCGGCTGCAGGTCCTGCACCGAGATCAGTTCGCTTTGCAGCGACATGGCGGGCTGCAGGCCGGTGCCGGCAATATCGGCATCGCGCCCGGTCGGCGAGGCGCCGTACAGGATGATGCCGGGGCGGACCCAGGCGCGGTGCGCCTGCGGGTGCCACAGCACCGCGGCCGAGTTCGACAGGCTGGCCTCGCCCGGCAGGTTGGCCGTGGCGGCGTCGAAGGCCTCGATCTGGTGGGCGATGCCTCGGGGACTATCCGCATCGGAAAAATGCGTCATATGGACGATACTGCCCACACAGGGCATGGCGCGCGCGCGCTCCCAGGCGGTACGGTAATCGGCCGGATGGAAGCCGAGCCGGTTCATGCCGGTATTGAGCTTGAGCTGGATTGCCAGCGGCCCCTTGGCGCGTGCGCTTTCCAGCATGCGCAGTTGCTCGTCGCAATGGATCGCGGTAGTCAGGCGGTATTGTTCGATGACGGCAACATCCTGCGGCTGGAAGAAGCCCTCCAGCAGCAGGATCGGGCCCTGCCAGCCAAGGTCACGCAGCAGCACGGCCTCGTTCAGGTCCAGCAGGCCGAAGCCGTCGGCACCCCGCAGCGCGGCAAAGACGCGGCGGATGCCGTGGCCGTAGGCATTGGCCTTGACCACTGCCCAGATGCGCGACTCCGGCGCCTTGCGGCGGATGATGTCGAGATTGTTGGCCAGGGCGGGTTGATGGATGACAGCGTGGATGGGTCTTGGCATGGGAGTCACATCTCAGGAAGCGGACGAGCAAGCAGGCGGCGCTGGCGGCATGGGCGGCCGGCGCGGGCGCTGGAAGGACGGCTCTGTCTCAGTATCGATGGCGCAAACGTCACCTGTCGGTGTGCAGCAGCATGTTGCGGCGACTGGCATGCGGGAATGTGCGGAATTGGCAGGCCCGTGTATCCCAGTCACCATATCGGTTCGACCACGCACCAGATCAGGGAAGACCCGGTCGGCTGGTCGCGATCGCAGTCGTTATTTGAACACATTCAGATGCCATTGCCGGGGGTCATCGGGGAATCGGCGCGGCAATCCGCTGTCAAAAAGAGCCCTTGCCGGGGTTCGGGAATGTCATGTTTTCGTGATATAAAGCCGGACGCTCCGGCCATGTTCTAAAAGCGAAGCATTATGTCAATGACTGTCAGGCAAGCCTCAAGGCGCCGCAGCGCAGCACCACAGACACAATTCGACACGGCCGCGGCACAAGGTTCCCTGCAAACCATGGCCTCCCCGGTGGGCGCCAGCCTGGCCAACCTGAGCGGAGCTCGCGATGGAGAAAAAGTCGACAGCATGAAGAAGGGTTTTTACACCATCATGGCCGCGCAGTTTTTTTCTTCGCTGGCCGACAATGCCTTACTGATCGCCGCCATCGCCCTTCTGACCGAATTGCATTCCCCGCAGTGGATGACCCCGCTGCTCAAGCTGTTCTTCGTTCTTTCCTACGTCGTTCTCGCCGCTTTCGTCGGCGCCTTTGCCGACTCCATGCCCAAGGGGCGGGTGATGCTCATCACCAACGCCATCAAGGTGGTCGGCTGCGCCATCATGATGTTCGGGCTGCACCCGTTGCTGGCGTATGGCGTGGTGGGATTCGGCGCGGCGGCGTACTCGCCGGCCAAGTACGGCATCCTGACCGAGCTGCTGCCGCCAGAGAAACTGGTGCTGGCCAATGGCTGGATTGAAGGCCTGACGGTGGGCTCGATCATCCTGGGCACCGTGGTCGGCGGCGCGCTGATTTCCGTGCACGTGTCAGGGATGCTGCTGCAACTGGATGTCCCCTTGCTGAACACCGGCATCGACACCCCGGCCGAGGCCGCGATGGTGGTGATCATGCTGTTCTACGTGGTCGCCTCGATCTTCAACCTGTTTATCCCCGATACCGGCGCCCGCTATCCGGCGCAGGAAAAGAACCCGATCCGGCTGATCGCCGAGTTCGGCGACTGCTTCGTGGCGCTGTGGCGCGACAAGCTGGGCCAGATCTCGCTGGCGGTGACCACGCTGTTCTGGGGCGTGGGCGCCACGCTGCAGTTCATCGTGCTGAAGTGGGCCGAGAAATCGCTGGGCCTGAACCTGTCCCAGGGCGCGCTGCTGCAGGCCGTGGTGGCCGTGGGCGTGGCCGTGGGCGCGATCCTGGCCGCGGCGCGCATCCCGCTGCGCAAGTCGCTGTCGGTGCTGCCATTTGGCGTGGCCATGGGCGCGACCGTCATGATCATGGCGTTCTACACCAAGGATGCGATGCCCAATGTCACGCTGGACGTGCTGGGCATGCATATGCCGCTGTACATGGCCATCGCCTATGTATTCCTGATGGTGGTGGGCGCCATGTCGGGCTACTTCGTGGTGCCGATGAACGCGCTGCTGCAGCACCGCGGGCACGTGCTGCTGTCGGCAGGCCACTCCATCGCGGTGCAGAACTTCAATGAGAACGTCTCGGTGCTGCTGATGTTGTGCCTGTATGCGCTGCTGATCAAGCTGAACGTGCCGATCGGCGTGGTCATCGTCGCACTGGGCCTGTTTATCTGCGTGACCATGGCGCTGGTGCTCAAGCTGCACAAGTACAACGCGCGCACCTTCAACTCGCTGGCGATGATCGGCGAGGACAAGCACCACTAGCCGGCGCAGCGAGGGTCAGGCCGCGTCCTGCGCGGCCTGCGGCCCCGGTCTTGGCGGCTCCGCCGCCCGCGCCAGCGCCCGTTCTTCCCACCCCGGCGGCACCACGAACCCGCGCGAGCATTCGCGCCACCAGCCCGGCGCCTCTGGCCCGGCCGGTTCCAGTTCGCACAGCATCACCGGCGATTCGCGCCGCCAGCCGTGGTCATGGCGCGGGTCGGCAAAGCGCTGCGCCAGCATCGCGTGCAGCGCGCCGACATCTTCCGTGCCGGATTCGGGCACCAGCGCGCCCGACAACCATCCGGTACGCGGCAGGCGGCACCAGCGCAAGCCGGGCCGCGCGGCAGCGCGGGCGGCCCAGCCGTCGAGCGTGGACCACCAGCCGTGCAGATGGTCCGGCGCGATACCCAGCGCATCCAGCCCCGGCGGCACCCGGCCATCGCGATAGAACAGCCAGCCCAGCAGGTAGACCTCGCTGCGGTCCACCGTATGTCCCAGCAGGGCCTGTGCCTCCGCGCTGCAGCCCAGGGGGAGCTGGCGGTGCACGATGTGGCCCAGCTTGTCGCCAAGGCGGTCGACCAGGTTCGGGCCGACGAAATCCTGCGCCCGCGCCACCTGGCTAGCGCCAGGCGCCATCAGGTAGAACTTGGCCGCCATCTCCCAATGGACCACCGCGCCCGACGCCTGCTCGCGCCAGATAAAGTCCAGCTCGCCCAGCGTGCGGATACCCTGCCGCCCCGCGCGCCGCACCGGCACGTTGGCAGCCAGCAGCGACAGCCCCTGCATATGGCGCAGCGCAAAATGCAGCAGCCGCTCGGCATGGCGGCCCAGCCGCAGGCTGCGGCTGGCGGGGTCCTGGTCGGGATCGTCGGCGGAGGGGGCGGCGTGGCCGCCAGCCAGTTCGTCGATGGTGGCGGGCAGCGTGGCGGGGTCCGCGGCTTCCAGCCAGTGCTGCCATGCGGCCAGCGTGCCGGCGGGCCAGCGCGCCGGGGCCGCGCCCG
>NZ_JFJW01000003.1:121518-147513 GCF_000611125.1 Cupriavidus sp. SK-4 | reverse complement strand
ACTAAATCCAATTAGTGTGAACACGCCCTAGCTACCAACGAATCCGCATGCCGAGATTCCCCGTCCATGCCTGGCGGTAGTCGCCCGACACATCGGTAAGGTAATCCACCTCGGCATACAGGCTGACGCGCTCCTGCACGCGGGCCGCCACGCCCAGGCCGAACTGCAGCGAGGTCGAGCCGAAGCGCGTGGGCACGGCAGCCGCACCGTTGTACACGGTCTCGTCAGTACCGGAGAACTCGCGCCACAGGTTGGCGCGCAGGTAGGGCTCCACCAGGCGGCCGCCGGAGTCAAAGGTGCGCTTCAGCCGCAGCCCCAGCCGGCCTACGTAGGCATTCGATTCATTGAAACTGACTTGCGCCGCGCCGTCGTTGAAGCCATTCATCGACACGAACTGGGCAATGAGCTGCGCCTGCGGCTCCAGCGTCAGCCCGCTGCCGAGCGCGAGCGGATAGCCGCCTTCCAGCGACAGCGTGGTGGCGGTGCCGCGGGTGCTGCGGTCCATGCCGTCGCGCGACTTCATGTCGGCCGACAGCCAGGTGACCATGGCCACGGCGTCGGTGTACCAGTTGGTGGGGCCCACGTGGGTCCAGTAAGCGCCCAGGCTGTAGCCGTCGATATCCAGCGAGCCGCTGAGCAGGCCGGACTGCGCCAGCGTAAAGCCGCGCACATCGCCCTTGGCCCGCGCATAGCTGGCAAGCACGCCGACGCGGTCCTGGTGCTGGCTGTCGCGCTGCCAGGTGTAGAGATCCTGCCCCAGCTGGAAGCCCGCGATGTGGCCGTCGAACTGCGGCGCGGCGCCACCGCTGTAGCGGTTGTCGATGCTTTCGCCGAAGACCCGGCCCCAGGCGCCGGTCCAGGCGCCCTTGCCGGTCAGCAACGACTGCTCGCCCTGGCGCTGGTGGAAGGTGTCAAGGGTGGTGATCGCCAGCTGACGCGACGTTGCCACCACTGCGCTCTGCACCGCCACCTCGGCGCGATAGATCGGCACTTCCAGCGGCGCCTGCTGCGGTTGCGCCAGCACGATCGCGGGGGGCAGCACCACCGGCGCGCCGGGGGCCTGCTGCGGTATCGGCTGCTGCGGCTCTCCGGGCGCAGGCGCGGCCACCACCGGGACGGTCGAGCGCAGGTACCAGTTGTCCTGCGATCCGGCGCTGACGCCGCCCTTGTACAGGAAGTACTGGTACGGGCCCGCCTTGACCGTCTGCGGCATGCTGAACGCGGCGGCATCACTGGTCGCGCCGTTGGTGGCCTGCACCACCATGATGCCGTCGGCAACAGTCGCCGCCCCGCCGCCGCCCACGTTGTTGACCGACAGCAGCGACTGGCCGCCGATGCGCCCCTGCGACACGATCAGCCGGTCGGCCGCAGCGCCGTCGCCAGCCAGCACCGCATCCACCTTCAGCGTGCCGCCGTTGCCGGTGTAGTTGCCGGCGATGGTGAGCCGGTTGGCGGCGCCGCCGCCAGTGAGGTCGATGGTGCCGGCGTTGGTCACGCTGGCAAGCTGCCCGGCGGTGATGGCACGGATGGCCGCCGCCGTGCCCGGCACCGCCTTCAGCGAGCTGGTGGCATCGAGCGTCAGCGCGCCCGTACCGGTGCTGCTGTCGCCGAGCACCAGGTCGCCGTCCATCGACAGGCCGGAGCCGCGCTGCAGCGCCACCGATTCCCAGTTGACAAGGCGCGGCATGCCGCCGGCCTGCGCGTTGTCCAGCGCCAGCGTATCCGTGCCCAGGCCACCGTCGAAGGCGGTCGTCGGCGCCAGCTTTGCAGCATCCAGATTGCGCAGCGTGGCGGTGTCGTTGTCCGGGCCCATGTCGATGCGGCCCAGCACGGTGCCGCCGCCGTCCCATGTCAGCGTGTCGCTGCCGAAGCTCAGCAGCGCCGAGCCTTCGAGCCGCCCACCGGTGATGGTGAGGCTGTCGGTGCCGCCGCTGACGCTGATGTTGCCCCCGATCACGCCGCCGGACAGGAGGATGGTGTCGTTGCCAAAGCCCGCCACCAGGTTGCCGCGGATGGTGCCGCCCGACATGTCGAAGATGTTGTTGTCCAGCTTCATGTCGACGCGGCCGATGGTGCCGCCGGTCATGGTCGCGACGTCGCCGTCTTCGAACGCGCCCACGATGGTGCCGCCCGACATGAAGAAGGTGTCGCGGGTATCGCCCTGCTGCAGCGAGCCGATCTGGCCGCCGGTCATGCGGAAATCGTCGGGCATGGCGCCCTGTGCCACCGCGCCCGTGATGACGCCATCGGAGATGAAGGCGCGGTTGCGGCCGTCGCCCTGGCTGACGGCACCCTCGATCCTGCCGCCCTCCATGGTGAAGCTGTCCGCGCCCGCGCCGAACTGCACGGCAGTAGCGCCGCTGCCCTGGATATTGCCGCTGTTGACCAGGCTGCTGTCGCCGCCGCTCAGCGACACGCCGGGGCCAGCCGTGCCGATGACCTGGCCACGGTTGACCACCGCGTTGCCGCTGCCGACGCCGAGCACGCCGCTGCCGCCGGTAATCGCGCCGGTGTTGGTCAGCGTGTTGCCGTTGCCGGCCAGCGATACCCCGGCGGACCCGGCTGCGGCCGTGATCTGCCCGGCGTTGGACAGCGTACTGGCGTTGCGCAGGCGGACCGCGTCGGCACTGGCGACGTTGAGCGCCGCATCCTGGGCCACGGCGACATTCACGTTGCTGCTGCCTGCCACGGCGTCGATCCGTTGCGGGTCGGGGTTTGGCGCGCCGCTGTTGCAGGTCACGCTCTCGCCGGAGGCCGGGTTGTACGCGTCGCCGGGGGCGTCGTCACGCAGGCGGCGTGAACCTTGCAGTTCAAGGCAGAAGCGGCAATCAGCGACGCGTAGACCAGATGTCTAGCCACGATGGTCCTCCCGGGGGCGTTTTTTTTCGTTATTCGGGCAAGAGCAAGTGCAGCTCTCGTCTATGAGCCGCAAATATGCATTACCGGTGGCATCATCCGTATTGAATTATTTTGAGGAGTGATTTTCGAAAGATAAAAGGAACCCTCCATCTGTATGTATTTCTACAAATGGGGATCTGGAGGTCTTGATGTGAAATCACGCCATTCTTGCTGGACAAGAACTCGGCTCATCTATTCCCAATCAGATTTTGTCGCTCAACAACTTGTTGCGACAATCCGAAAGCAACACTATGGCGGTACTCGCATCTCCTCCAGCTTGAACGAAAGGACGCGACGGCAAGCATGAATAATGGCGCCAATATGCCGGCTTCCACCTTGGCGGTGAACAGCACCGCGCTCACGCCGGTGGTGACGCGCAACCGATGGCGCATGGCCGAGCGCGTCGTGGCCCGGTCGTTAGCGGGCCGATGCGAGGCTGAGGGAAAACAGGGCTATCGAGAGACGATGTCCTTCCTCATTGGCCCTAGCATGCCGAGCAACTCTTTCTGTTCCTGAGGCGGCACCTTGAATTTGGTGAGCGACTTCACCATGTCTTCCACCAGCGCATCGAACTCGGCATTGGTGATACCCATGCCGGCGTGCGCGGTCCTCATGTCACGCCCGGAGTATGTGCATGGCCCCCCTGCGCCAGCACAAATCTGTTCAACCAGTCTCGTCTTCAGGCGCGGAATATTCGCCGTGGCGAACTTCGCATTGATGCGCGTGTCGGCACCAACATTTCCAACAAAATCATCGACGACCGCGGTAATTGCCTGGATGCCACCAAGCCGATCGTATAACGAAGGCATGGC
This sequence comes from Cupriavidus sp. SK-4, assembly GCF_000611125.1. NCBI lineage: Bacteria > Pseudomonadati > Pseudomonadota > Betaproteobacteria > Burkholderiales > Burkholderiaceae > Cupriavidus > Cupriavidus sp. SK-4. The sequence goes on along the minus strand of NZ_JFJW01000003.1, from coordinate 143,803 downwards.
TGGCTTCGACTTGTCCGGCATGGCGCAAGCGCCGAGTCCAATCAATGCGGCTAGCAGAACGCCGTACAGAGAAGGTGAAATGCGCATGGTCGTCTCCTCTTGCAGGATTCAGACTCCGGACAGACTTGAAAACAGTTACTGGCGCAATCTGCAATGATGAACTGCCGACGCCTGCTGATATGGGCGATTCCGCCGATTCAGCATAGCAGATTGCATGGCTTTCTCATGGCCCTTGCGAGCAGGGAAATCAGCCGCTATCCGCATGCTCGAAGGCGCGTCACAGCGCTTTCGACGCGGCTGCCGCGAACCCGCCGGGGCTACCACGGAATCGGCTGGCGATCGCGGAAGAAGCCGCCGGTGGGGCCATCGTCGGGCAGCGTTGCCAGCCAGATCACAGTGTCGATGCACTGCTCCGGCGAGCGCGGCGCATCGGGGCCGCCCAGGTCGGTGCGACACCAGCCGGGGCACACCGAGTTGACCTTGACGCCGTGATCGGCCATCTCGGCGGCCAGGATGCGCGTGACGGCATTCAGCGCTGTTTTCGAGATCCGGTAGGCTGGCACGCCGCGGCCCATCTCCGCCAGTTGTCCCATGCCCGAAGCCAGGTTGACCACCCGGGCGGCACCGCTGGCGCGCAGCAGCGGCGCCAGCGCCTGGGTGGTCCGGAGCACGCCGAACAGATTGGTTTCCAGGGTGCGGCGCAGGGTCTCGAGCGGCAGGTCGAGCAGGCTGGTGTGATAGTGGTCGAGCGAAACACCAGCGTTGTTGATCAGCACGTCCACGCGCCCGAAGCGTTCGCTCAGCCAGTTGGCCAGCGCGGCCGCCGAGCCTTCTTCCGTGACGTCAAGGCGGCGGCATGCGATCGGATGCCCCGCGAGCCGGAGCTCCGCCTCAAGCCCCGCGAGGTCCGCCGGCGTGCGCGCCGTGGCGACGACCAGATGGCCTTCAACAGTGGCCAGACGGCGCGTGGCTGCGCGACCCAGGCCGCGGCTCGCGCCGGTGATGACGGAAATGGGTTGGTTGGCCATGCCTGAGGTCCTCCTCGCTGGCGCAGATAACCATCTATACACCGTCGACTGCGACTTTTGTTAAGCGGATCTCCGTATCCTGGCGTTGCCGGAACAAATCAGGACCGGATTGGTTCTAATTTAAGAAATACTGGTGGCGACGATGCTCAGACTTAGCAAGCTGACTGACTATGGCACGGTGATCATGACGCACCTGGCGCGAAACCCGGGCCGGATCTACAGTGCCGCCGAGGTCGCCGCCGCAATCGGTGTGGCGGTTCCGACGGCAAGCAAGATTCTGAAGATGCTGGCAAGGCATCACTTGCTGGAGTCTTTGCGCGGTGCCAATGGCGGCTACCTGCTGGCGCGACCGCCGGAACAGATTTCGATCGCACAAGTGATTGACGCCATGGAAGGCCCGGCCGGCATGACCGAGTGCAGTGTCGCTGCCGGCCTGTGTGCGCAGGAAGGCCTGTGCGCCATTCGCGCCAACTGGCAATCGATCAATCGAGTCATCTTTAGCGCACTGAATGGCGTGACGCTGGCAGATATGGCGCAACCGGTATTGCACCCGGTGGACATCGGCGCCTTGCATGCCCGACACGCAAACAGGCCGCAAGCTGACATTTTGTGATTCAGGTGACAGTGGCAAGCGAAGGCAGACCATGGCAACCCCGGCACGCAAGCTCGATGAACTGATCAGCCAAGGCTATAAGCATGGCTTCTACACCGCCGTTGAGACGGACACGGTGCCGTGCGGGCTGGATGAGGACGTGATCCGCATGATCTCGGCTATCAAGGGCGAGCCGGAGTTCATGCTGGAGTGGCGTCTCAAGGCCTTCCGCCACTGGCTGACGATGTCCGAGCCGCACTGGGCGACGGTGAAACACCCTCCCATCGACTATCAGGCAATCGCCTACTATGCGGCGCCGCGCTCCCAGAAGGCCGGACCGAAGACGCTGGCCGAGGTCGATCCGGAGTTGCTGCGCACCTACGAAAAGCTGGGCGTGCCGCTGCACGAGCGTGAGCTGCTGGCCGGCGTGGCCGTGGACGCGGTATTCGACAGCGTCTCGGTGGCCACCACCTTCAAGCAGAAGCTGGGCGAGCTCGGCATCATCTTCTGCTCGTTTTCCGAGGCGGTGCGGGACCATCCGGCGCTGGTGCAGCAGTATCTCGGCTCGGTCGTGCCCTATACCGACAACTTCTTCGCCACGCTCAATTCCGCCGTGTTCAGCGACGGCTCGTTCTGCTATATCCCGCCCGGGGTACGCTGTCCGATGGAGCTGTCGACCTACTTCCGCATCAATGCCAGCAATACCGGCCAGTTCGAGCGCACCCTGATCATCGCCGACCAGGGCGCTTACGTCAGCTACCTGGAAGGCTGCACCGCGCCGATGCGCGACGAGAACCAGCTGCATGCCGCGGTGGTGGAGCTGATCGCGCTGGAAGACGCACAGATCAAGTACGCGACCGTGCAGAACTGGTATCCGGGCGACAAGGATGGCAAGGGTGGCATCTATAACTTCGTCACCAAGCGCGGCGACTGCCGCGGCGCACGCTCGAAGATTTCCTGGACCCAGGTGGAGACCGGCTCCGCCATCACCTGGAAGTATCCGAGCGTGATCCTGCAGGGCGACGATTCGGTCGGCGAGTTCTATTCGGTCGCGCTGACCAACCACTACCAGCAGGCCGACACCGGAACCAAGATGACCCACCTTGGCAGGAACACCAGGAGCACCATCCTTTCCAAGGGCATCTCGGCCGGCCACGGCCAGAATGCTTATCGCGGGCTGGTGAAGATGGCCCGGAGCGCGGTCGGCGCACGCAACTACTCGCAGTGCGATTCGCTGCTGCTGGGCGACAAATGCGCCGCCCATACCTTCCCCTATATCGAGGTGAAGAACGCCACCGGCCAGGTCGAGCACGAGGCCTCCACCTCGCGCATCGGCGAGGACCAGTTGTTCTATTGCCAGAGCCGCGGCGTCAGCGCGGAGGATGCAGTCTCGATGATCGTGAACGGCTTTTGCAAGGAAGTATTCAAGGAGCTGCCGATGGAATTCGCGGTGGAAGCCCAGAAGCTGCTGGGCGTGAGCCTGGAAGGCAGCATCGGGTAAACGTGGCGCACGCCGCAGGGCGCATTGGATGAAAGAAGCCAGCCATGCTTGAGATTCGCAAGCTGCATGTCAGCGTAGACGACAAGCCCATCCTGCACGGCATCGACCTGAGCGTGAAGGCCGGCGAGGTGCACGCCATCATGGGCCCGAATGGTTCCGGTAAGAGCACCCTGGCCCACGTGCTGGCCGGGCGCGACCGCTTTACCGTGACAGAGGGCGAAGTCCTCTATGACGGCACCAACCTGCTTGGCATGCCGCCGGAAGAGCGCGCCCGCGCGGGCATCTTCCTCGCCTTCCAGTATCCGGTGGAAATCCCCGGCGTCTCGAATATCTACCTGCTCAAGGCGGGACTCAACGCGATCCGCAAGCACCGCGGCCAGCCAGCGCTGGATGCCATGGATTTCCTCGCCCTGGTCAAGGACAAGCTCCAGCTCATGGAAATGGACCAGGACCTGCTTTACCGATCGGTGAACGAGGGCTTCTCCGGCGGCGAGAAGAAGCGTAACGAGATCCTGCAGATGGCGGTGCTGGAGCCGCGCCTCGCCATTCTCGACGAGACCGACTCCGGCCTCGACATCGACGCCCTCAAGATCGTCGCCAGGGGCATCGAGGCCATGCGCAGCCCGCAACGCGCGATTGTGCTGGTCACGCACTACCAGCGCCTGCTCGACTACATCGTGCCGGATCAGGTTCACGTGCTTGCGCAGGGCCGCATCGCCAGGTCCGGCGGGCCCGAGCTGGCGCGCGAGCTGGAGCGGCACGGCTATGCCGCGATGGAGTCTTCAGCATGAGCGCAAGCGGACTGGAGCACTATCTCGCCGAGTTCGCCCGCGTCGAGGGCGCACTGCCCGGCCGCCGCCTGGGCTGGCTTGCGCATGCGCGCCGGCAGGCGCTGGATCATTTCGCCCAGGCCGGGTTCCCCACGCTGCGCCAGGAGGACTGGAAATACACCAGCGTGGCCGCACTCGAGCGAAGCCGCTTTGCCGTGGCACTGCCGCAGGCCGGCGACGGCCTGGACCCTGCGGTGGCAGCACAGATCGAGGCGCTTGCCCTGGCCGGCGCGCACCTGATGGTGTTCGTCAATGGCGCGCACCAGCCGCAATGGTCGCGCCTCGGCGCCCTGCCTGCGGGCATGGAGCTGGCCAGCCTCGCCGCGACGCTGGAGCGCGCGCCGGACGGCCTGGAAGCGCTGCTCATGCGTCGCGCAAGCGACTACCCGTCCGGCCTCGCCGCCTTGAACATGGCGTTCATGACCGACGGTGCCTATATCCGCGTGGCGGCCAGCACCGTCCCGGAACAGCCGATCCACCTGCTGTTCCTCGCCACGGCTGGCGAACTGGCAACCCATGCGCGCAACCTAGTGGTGGCGCAAGCCGGCAGCGGGGTGTGCATCGTGGAGCATCACGTGGGCCTGGATGGCCTGGCTTATTGCACCAATACCGTCACCGACATCATTGCCGAGCGTGATGCGCAGGTCGAACATCACAAGCTGCAGCAGGAGAGCCTCAAGGCCTTCCATATTGCCGGCGTGAACCTGGACCAGCGGCAGGGTAGCCGCTGCGCCTCCAGTTCCTTTGCCCTGGGCGGCGCCCTGGCGCGGGTTGACATCGAAGTCGGGCTGAATGCCGAGCATACCGAGTGTTCGCTGGACGGGCTGTATATGACCGCCGGGCGGCAGCATATCGACCACCACACCCGCGTCGACCATGCCAGCCCGCACAGCAAGAGCCGCGAGTTGTATAAGGGCGTGCTGGCGGGCGCCTCGCGCGCCGTCTTCAACGGCAAGGTGGTGGTGCATGCCGATGCCCAGCACAGCGATGCCCACCAGTCCAACCGCAACCTGCTGCTGTCCGACCAGGCCGAGGTCGACACCAAGCCGCAACTGGAGATTTATGCCGACGACGTCAAATGCGGCCACGGCGCCACCGTCGGCCAGCTCGACGCCGAGCAGATCTACTACCTGCGCTCGCGCGGGATGGACGATGCCGCGGCGCGTGCCCTGCTGACCTTTGCCTTCGCCGAAGAGGTCGTCAGGCGGCTCGGCCCTGCCCCATTGCGCACGCGGCTGGAAACGCTCCTGCGCGGCCGGCTGTCCGGGCCTGTGAAGGACCTGTCATGAACACCGCTGCGCACGAACTGATGGCCGTGGGGAGCGCGTTGCCGGTCGCGAGCCTGGAGGTGGAGCGGCTACGGCAGGATTTCCCGATCCTGCGCCAGACCATCAACGGCAGGCCGCTGGTCTATCTGGACAACGCGGCCACCACCCAGAAGCCGCAAAGCGTGATCGCTTGCGAAGCGCATTACTACGGCGCGCTCAACGCCAATATCCACCGCGGCGTGCATACCCTGAGCCAGCGCGCCACCGATGCCTACGAGGCCGCGCGCGACGCAGTGCGAGACTTGATCAACGCCGCCGGGCGCGAGGAAATCGTGTTCGTGCGCGGCACCACCGAGGCGATCAACCTGGTGGCGGCAAGCTTCGGCCAGCGCCTGCGCCCGGGCGACGAGATCCTGATCAGCGCGATGGAACACCACTCCAACATCGTGCCGTGGCAACTGGCGTGCCAGCGCACCGGCGCCTTGCTGCAGGTGGCGCCGATCAACGATGCCGGCGAGCTGATGCTGGAACCGTTCGCGCAATTGCTCGGCCCGCGCACCAGGCTGGTCGCGCTGACGCACCTCTCCAACGCGCTTGGCACCGTCAACCCGGTGCGACACATCGTCGAGCTGGCGCATGACCATGGCATCCCGGTACTGATCGATGGCGCCCAGGCCGTGCCGCACCTCAAGGTCGACGTGCAGGCTCTCGACTGCGATTTCTACGCGTTTTCCGGGCACAAGCTTTACGGCCCCACCGGCGTCGGCGTGCTCTACGGCAAGGCCGCGCTGCTCGATGCCATGCCGCCCTACCAGGGCGGCGGGGACATGATTCGCGAGGTCACGTTCCGCAAGACCATATACAACGAGCTTCCCTACAAGTTCGAGGCCGGCACCCCCAATATCGCCGGCGTCATCGCCCTTGGCGCCGCCATCGGGTACGTGCGCGCGCTCGGCCTGGAAGCCATCGCCGCCCACGAGCACGCGCTGCTCGCCTACGCCAGCGCGCAGGCAGCGAGGATCGCCGGCCTGCGCATGATCGGCACGGCTGCCGACCGGGCGAGCATCCTCTCGTTCACGCTGGATGGCATCCATCCCCACGATGTCGGCACCATCCTCGATCAGCACGGCGTGGCGGTCCGTGCCGGCCACCATTGCGCCATGCCGGTGATGGAGCGCTTCGGCGTGCCTGCCACGGTGCGTGCTTCCTTCGCGCTGTACAACACGCGTGAAGAGGTGGATGCACTGTTTGCTGCAGTGCGCGCGGCACAGGAGGTATTCGCCTGATGCCTGACCTGCGCAACCTCTACCAGGAAGTGGTCGTCGACCACAGCCGCTCGCCGCGCAATTTCGGGCGGCTGGCGGCAGCGAACCGCAGTGCCGAGGGCTTCAACCCGCTGTGCGGCGACCGGCTGACGCTGTACCTGAGAATCCGCGACGGGGTGATCGAGGACGCGAGCTTCGAGGGCTCGGGCTGCGCCATCTCCACTGCCTCTGCGTCGCTGATGACAGAAGCGCTCAAAGGCAAGACCGAGGCGCAGGCGCGGGCCTTGTTCTGCGGCTTCCACGCGCTGGTCACCGGAGAGCCGGGGCAATCCGAGGTGCCGATGGGAAAGCTGGAGGTCCTGGCCGGCGTGCGCGAGTTCCCGGCACGCGTGAAATGCGCCACGCTGGCCTGGCATACCATGCAAGCCGCTTTGGAGAACAGTGCCAGGCCGGTCTCAACGGAGTAGCACCATGAGCATGATCGATTGGCTGCACAAGGCCAGGGAACACGAAGACAGGTTCGAGGCTGAGCCGGACAGCCTCGAGGGGCGGGTGATAGCGGCCTTGCGCACGGTGTACGACCCCGAGATCCCGGTCAACATCTACGACCTTGGCCTGATCTACCAGCTATCGGTGGACGAAGCCAGCGGCAAGGTGGGGATCCGCATGACGCTGACTGCGCCGGGCTGCCCGGTGGCGCAGACCTTCCCCGGCGTGGTGGAGGGCGCCGTGATGGAAGCCAGCGGGGTGGACGAGGTCGAGGTGGAACTGGTGTGGGACCCGCCCTGGTCGCGAGAACGGATGAGCGAGGCGGCACGCCTGGAACTGGGGCTGCTCTGAGATGAGTGAGTGGATCGATGTCGCCCAGGCCGAGGACTTCGCGCCCGGCACTTGCCGCAGCGTCGATGTCGATGGCGTCCAGGTCGCGGTATTCAATGTGGGTGGCAATTACTACGCCATCGAGGACCTCTGCTCGCATGAGGCCGAGCCGCTCTGCGGCGGCGACGTGGAAGGCCAGGAAGTCGTCTGCCCGCGCCACGGCTCGCACTTTTCCCTGCTGACGGGCGAGGCGCTGTCCCCGCCCGCCTACGAGCCGGTGGCGACGTTCCCGGTCCGGGTGGCGGACGGCAAGGTGCAGGTCAGGGACGAGCGCGAGGAATAAGCGTACACCCCGAGTCGGTGCAAGATCAGTCACTTGGCCTGGAGCAGTCTGTACGCACTGTCGCCAGGCGGCACCGCCTTGCCATCCCCGCCGATCCCGCCTCTAATAGTCTTGAGTACCGTCCAGGCGACCAACGACGGCCAGGAGGCGAAATGCGCTGCACCAGTTGCGGTTTCGCGAACCTTGCGGGAGCCAACTTCTGTGAGGCGTGCGGGGCAAAGCTTGGCCGAGCCTGCCCTCAGTGTGGCGAGGAAGCCACTGCTGCCGCGAAGTTCTGCCGCGCTTGCGGCTTTGCGCTATCCGATACCCCGGCCGGCACCGTTTCCACGCCAATGCCGCCTGCGGCCACGGCCCCGGTCCTCTACACCCCGCCCCACCTTGCCGGGCGCATCCTGGCCGAGCAGGCGGCAATGGAGGCCAGGGGCGAGCCCGCCGGCGAGCGCAAGACCATCACCGCGCTGTTTGCCGACATGGCGGGTTCGACCGCGCTGACGCAGGACCTGGACCCCGAAGACGCGCGCCGGCTGATCGACCCCGTGGTGACGCTGATGATGGAAGCCGTCCACCACTATGAGGGCTATGTGGCCAAGTTCCTCGGCGACGGCATCCTGGCGCTGTTCGGCGCCCCGATTGCCCACGAGGACCATGCCTTGCGCGCGCTGTACGCGGCGCTGCGCATGCAGGATGCAATGCATCGCCACAGCGACCGGGTGCGGCTGGAGCAAGGCATTCCGCTGCAGATCCGGATCGGCGTCCATACCGGCGAAGTCGTGGTGCGCTCGATCCGCAAGGATGACCTGCACACCGACTACGATCCCGTGGGGCACACCATCCATATCGCCTCGCGCATGGAGGGGATTGCCACGCCGGCGTCGATCCTGGTCAGCGAATCGACCCACAAGCTCACCGAAGGCTATTTCGAGTTCACGGCGCTGGGGACCACCCATGTCAAGGGCGTGCGGGATCCGCTCGCGGTATATGAAGTCGTCGGCCTGGGAGCCTTGCGCACGCGCCTGCAGGTGGCAGCGCACCGCGGCCTGGCCAGGTTTGTCGGGCGCCAGGATGAGCTGGCGCACTTGCACGCGGCGCTGGGGCAGGCCAAGGCGGGGCACGGGCGCATTGTTGCAGTGGTCGGCGAAGCGGGGGTCGGCAAGTCCCGGCTGTTCCATGAATTCAAGGTCAGGTCGCAGCAGGGCTGCCTGGCGCTGGAGACCTTTTCGGTCTCGCACGGCAAGGCCTTTGCCTACCTGCCGCTGATCGAGATGCTGAAGAGCTATTTCCAGATCACGGCGCAGGACGGCGACCGCAGTTGCCGCGAAAAGGTGACCGGCAGGCTGCTGACGCTGGACCGTTCGCTGGAAGAGCACCTGCCCTACCTGCTCTACCTGCTCGGCACCATCGAGCCCGACTCGCCGTTGCCGACCATGGACCCGACCATCCGGCGCCAGCGTACTTTCGACGCCATTGCGCGGCTGCTGGTCCGGGAAAGCCTCAACCAGCCACTGGAAGTCATTTTCGAAGACCTGCAATGGCTGGACGGTGAGACCGAGGCCTTCCTCAACATGCTGATCGACCATGTGCCCGGCGCGCGGATCCTGCTGCTGGTGAACTACCGGCCGGAGTACAGCCATCACTGGGATGCGGGGGCGCATTATTCGCAGCTGCAGCTGCAGCCGCTGGGGCAGGCGGAGGCGCAGGAACTGCTGACCGCGCTGCTCGGGGACGACCGCAGCCTGGTGCCGCTGAAGCGGCTGATCCTGGACAAGACCGAAGGCAACCCCTTCTTCATGGAGGAAGTGGTCCAGACCCTGGCCGAGGAAGGCGCGCTGCTCGGCCAGCCCGGCTGCTACCGCATCGAGACCGCGCCGGCCCTGCTCCATATCCCCACCACCGTGCAAGGCGTGCTGGCCGCCCGTATCGATCGGCTGCCGCTGGCCCAGAAGGAGCTGTTGCAGACCCTGGCCGTGATCGGCAAGGAGTTCCCGCTGAGCCTGGTCCTGCGCGTGACCGGCCTGCCGGAAGACCACTTGCATCCGCTGCTGGCCGACCTGCAGGCTGCGGATTTCATCTACGAGCGTCCGGCATTCCCCGAGGTCGAGTACGCCTTCAAGCACGCGCTGACCCAGGAGGTGGCTGGCAGCTCGCTGCTCACCGAGCGGCGCAGCGCCTTGCATGAAAGCTCCGCCCGGGCCATCGAGGTGCTCTTCCATGGCCGGCTCAAGGACTACTGCAGCGAACTGGCGCACCACTACAGCAACAGCGGCAACATCCCGAAGGCGGTCGAGTACCTGCACTGCGCCGGCCAGCAGGCCCTGCTGCGCTCGGCGCAGGCCGAAGCGATCCGGCACCTGAGCACCGCCATCGACCTGCTCAAGCGGCAACCCGACAGTGCCGAACGCGCGCGCCAGGAACTGACGCTGCTGCTTGCGCTCGGACCCGCCCTGATTGCGGCCCGGGGCCAGGCATCGTCCGAAGTTGAGGGCAATTACCAGCGGGCGCTGGCCCTGTGCGAGCAGGGCCAGCAGACGCCCTACCTGTTCTCGGCACAACTGGGACTGTGGGCGTTCTATCAGTTGCGTGCGCAATACCAGGTGTCGCTGCCTTTGGGCAAGCGGCTGCTTGCGCTGGCGATGAAGTCGCAGAAGCCCAAGCAACTGGCGGAGGGCCATCGCGCGATTGGCGCCACGCTGTTCCGCCTTGGCATGCTGGACGCCGCGCGCAAGCATGTGGAGGCGGTGCTCGCGGTGCCGCATCCTGAGCAGCCGGCGTACGACTTCCTGATGGGCTACGGGCGCGACCCGGCCGTCCACGCCACCAGCACGCTGGGCTGGATCCTGTGGTACCAGGGATTGGCGGACCAGGCACTCGCGCGCTCCGACGAGGCGCTGGCCATGGCCCGTGCCCGGCCGGATGCGTACAACCTTGCGCTGTGCCTGGTGTTTGCCGCGGAACAGCATCGATGCCGGCACGAAGTCCGGCTGACACAGGAGTACGCCGAAGCCGCCATCGCCATCTCGGGCGAACAGGGTTTTCCGATCTACCTGGCGTGGGGCACAGTCCTGCAGGGCTGGGCCATGGCGGCACTGGGCAGTCACCAGGAAGGCGTTGCGCTGATGCGCCAGGGCGTGGCCGCCTATGAGGCCACCGGCGGCAGGCTGGGCATGCCGAACCTGCTGACCCTGGTTGCCGATGCCTGCGGCAAGGCTGGCCAGACCATAGCCGCGCTGGACGTGCTCACGCAGGCGCAGGCGCTGGTGGAAGAGACCGGAGAGCGGCTCGATGAGGCAACCGTGTACCGGCTGCGCGCCGAGATGCTGCTGCAGCTGTCGGCAGAGCGCCCTGCGCCGCCAGCCGCGCAGGAGGAAGCCGAAGCCTGGTTGCACCGGGCGATCACGGTCGCCCACGAACAAGGTGCAAAGCCGCTGGAACTGCAGGCCACCCTGAGCCTGGCCCGGCTGTGGCGGCAACAAGGCAAGGTCGACGCGGCGCGCGAAGTGCTGGCGCGGGTCCACGGCAGCTTCAGCGAGGGCACCGACACCGCGGACTGGCAGGAGGCCCAGGCGCTGCTTGCGGCGCTGGCGGCCGACCACGCCAATACGCCGGAGCGCCCGCACGCATGAACCCGACGCCAGGCCTCCCCCTGCAAGACCGCTTCGTCGCGCTGTGGACACGTGCGGGCGGCACGCGCGCGGCCGAGGCCTATGCCGATCTCGCCGGTTGCTACGGTGAACCGACGCGGCACTACCACACCCTCGACCATGTCCGCCGCTGCCTGCACGACCTGGACTGGGCGCGCAGCGCGATACCGGATACCGACGAGGTGGAACTGGCGCTCTGGTGCCACGACGTCATCTACGTGCCCGGCGCCACGGACAACGAGCAACGCAGCGCCGCATGGTTGCGCCATTGGTCAGGCGGCAGCATCGCCGCCGCCGCGCGCGTGGCCGCCCTGATCCTGGAAACCACCCACGCCGAAGTGCCGGCAAGCCTGGCCGGCCGCTTCACCGCCGACATCGACCTGGCGGCGCTGGGTTGCAGCCGCGCGCGCTTCCAGGAAAATGGCGCCAACCTGCGCGCCGAACGCACCGACCTGGACGACGCCGCCTATGACGCCGCCGAGCGCGCCTTCCTGGGTGCGCTGCTGGCCAGCCCGCGCATCTACACCACCGACCTGTTCCAGGCGCGCTACGAGGCGCAGGCACGCGCCAACCTGACGTGGCGGCTGGCGCAGCCGGTCCGGCCTACAGGAACTCTCCGCTGATATCGATGCTGGAGCGCCGGCCCACGCTGTCGTAGTGCTGCTCCAGCCACCGGCTCGCTTCTGCCCGGCCCTTGTCGCGCAACGAGCACAGGAAATCCCAGTCGGCGTTGTACTTGGTGGAGACCCCCAGCGCGGCCATGGTCTGGTCCGAGCGGATCGAATGGATCCACACCTCCTTCATCTCCGTGCCGTCGAGCTTGCCCTGCTGGATCAGCGAGGTGACGAAGGCAATGGCGCGCATCTCGCGCATCAGCGACGAATTGAAGCTGACCTCATTGACGCGGTTCAGGATATCCGCGGCCGTGGTCGGCACGCCGTGGCGCACGATCGGGTTGATATGGACGATCACGACATCATGCGTCTGGCAGTGATAGATCAGCGGAAAGATCGCCGGGTTGCCGACATAGCCGCCATCCCAGTAGTGCTGGCCGTCGATGCTGACCGCCTGGAACAGCGTGGGCACGCAGGCTGAGGCCAGCACGGCGTCGATGCTGAGTTCCTCGGGCGGGAAGATGCGTATCCGGCTGGTCTCGATATTGGTCGCACACAGGTACAGCTGGATCGGGCAATGCTCGCGCAGTGCCGCAAAGTCGACCTGGCTGCCGAGCACTTCGCGCAGCGGATTGAGGTTGTTGGGATTGAACTGGTACGGCGACAGCAGGCGCAGCGCGATGTCGGCCATCGCATACATCGGCGAATGGTTCAGGCCCAGCGTATGGCTGCTCTTGAACCAAGGCAGCCACCGGAACGGGTTGTAGCGCTGCGCCGAGTGCGCGATCGCCTCCCAGAAATCATGCAAGGCCAGGCGTGCGCCGTCACTGCCGCCCTGCAGCAGCCCGTAGGCCAGCACGGTGGCGTTCATGGCCCCGGCACTGGTGGCGCTGACGCCTTCGATCGCCAGCCTGCCGTCCTCCAGCAGCCGGTCGAGCACGCCCCAGGTAAAGGCGCCATGCATGCCGCCGCCCTGCAGGGCGAGCGCCACAGGCTTGGGTTGTGCAGGCTCTGGCTGCATGCGTTCTTCCCTTCAGCGGCGGCAACCCGCCATGCTCAAGTGTAGGGAAGAACTGTGCGTGCAGCGTAGTGCCGGACGCGCGCAGTGGCACACAGCACGTGTGCCCTGGCCAGGCAGGACCAGGGCCGCAAGCTCCGGGACGATGCGCTGGCGCATAACGCAACTGAGCCAGGCTGCGGCCAGGTACTACAATGGCCGCATAAAAGCAGAACAGCTCTTCTTCGTGCGTCAAATACCTCACTTTCCGGCCCGCAAAACCATTTCCCGCCCGGCCTCCCTGATCGTTGCCGCCAGCCTTGTCCTGGTCTGCATGATCGCGGCCCTTGGCGCGCTCGCCCTGGTGCAGATGCGCAGGGATGCACTGGACAATGCCGGCGAGGCCTCGGCCAACCTGGCGCTGACGCTGGAACGCAGCATCACGCGCAACCTGCAGATCCATGAACTGGCGATCGGGGGCGTGGTGGAAGCCATGCACGACCCCGCACTGCTGGCGCAGCCGCCGGCGCTGCGCCAGCGGCTGCTGTTCGACCGCTCGATCAATGCCGAAGACATGGGCTCGCTGCTGGTCACCGACGCCAACGGCACGCTGGTGTTCGACTCGCACCAGTGGCCGCCTCGCCCGGTCAACGTCTCCGACCGCGACTACTTCCAGGCCCACCGCAGCGGCGATCACAGCGGCCTGTTCCTGAGCCGGCCGTTCCAGCCGCGTCTGACGCCGGAGAACAAGTCCATCGGCATCAGCCGGCGGCTCTCCGGGCAGGACGGCAGCTTTGCCGGCACCGTGGTCGGCACCTTGCGCCTGAACTACTTCCGCAAGCTGTTCGACGGCGTAAGCCTTGGCGCGGGCGGCACCCTGACGCTGCTGCGCACGGACGGCACCATCATCATGCGGCGGCCCTATGAAGCCGAATCGATCGGGCGCGACATCTCTGGCAGCCCGTCGTTTGCACCGCTGCTGCGAGGCACGCAAGGCACGTTTATCGGCGTCGCGGCAGTCGACGGGGTGCAGCGGCACTACAGCTTCAGGCGCGTTCCGGGCTTTCCGCTGCTGGTCGTGGTGGGACGCGCCACCCATGACGTGCTGGCACCGTGGTACAAGCGCGCCTGGGTGTTCGGGGCGCTGATCATCGCGCTGGACGCCGCCATCATCGCGCTCTCGGTATTGCTGTCGCGCCAATGGCGGCGCCGCGCCGAGATGGAAGAGCACCTGCGCTGGATGGTCAACACCGATGGCCTGACCGGTCTGGGCAGCCGCCGTGCGCTGGACGACGCCGCCGACGTGGAATGGCGGCGCGCGCGCCGCCACAGCCAGCCTTTGTCGCTGCTGATGCTGGACGTCGACCACTTCAAGGAATTCAATGACCGCTACGGCCACCAGGCCGGTGACGATGCGCTGGCCGCGGTGGGCGCCTGCATCCAGCGCCAGGTGCGGCGGCCGGGCGACTATGCGGGGCGCTATGGCGGCGACGAGTTTGCCATCCTGCTGCCGCACACCAACGCGGCCGGCGCGGCCGCCATGGCGGAGGCCATCCGCGCCGCCATCGAGGCCTTGCAGATTCCGAACTCGGCCGGCGCCGACGGGCACTTGACGGTCAGCATCGGTGCGGTGACCTATGCCAACAGCCCCGGCAACGAAAAGGATTTCGCGGAGCTGCGCGCCTTTCTCCGTGCCGGCGACGAAGCGCTCTACCTGGCCAAGCGCTCCGGGCGCAATTGCGTCGCAACCTTCGGCACCGCGGCAGCGGCGATGGCGTCCTGAGAGCCCGGCGCCGCGGCGCCTCGGCTACGCCAGTTCGAACCCATGCCGCGCCAGCGGCAGTGAACGGATGCGCTCGCCGGTGGCGGCAAACAGCGCATTGGCCAGCGCCGGCGCCAGCGTCGGCACCGCCGATTCCCCCACGCCGCCAATGCGCTCGCCGCTCTGCACCAGCATGGCCTCGAAGCGCGGCGTCTGGGCCAGGCGCAGCAGTGGGTAGTCGTGGAAATTGGATTGCTGCACGCGCCCGTCGCCAATCGTGATGACGCCGGACAGCGCCGCGCTCAGGCCCCAGATACTGGCGCCCTCAAGCTGGCGCTCGACCGTGGCGGGGTTGATCACGGTGCCGCAGTCGATAGCATTGACGATGCGGTGCAGCGTGATGCGCTTGTCCCGCACCGACAGCTCCACCACCGTCGCGCACAGCGAGCCCCATGCCTGCGACAGCGCCACGCCCTGGAAGCGCCCCGCCGGCGCGCCGCCCCAGCCGGCCTGCTGCGCCAGCCGGCGCAGCAAGTCCGCCTGGCGCGGGCGCTCGGCCAGCAGGCGCAGCCGGAACTGCAGCGGATCAGTCCTGGCATGATGGGCCAGTTCGTCGATGAAGCTCTCGGCGAAGAACGTGTTCTGGGTATAGCCCACACCGCGCCAGAAGCCGACCGGCACGGCGGTATTGACCATCGCATGGCGCACGGCGACATTGGGCAGCGCGTAAGGCAGGTCCACCACGCCTTCGACCGACTTGGGATCGACGCCGCCCTTGACCCGGTCCGGGAAATTGCGGATGTAGATCGATGAGCACGCCAGCCGCGCATCCAGCGCGCGGATGCCTGCCGCGCCGGGCGCCAGCACGGCGCTGAAGCGCGCCGCCGCCGCGGGGCGGTAGAAGTCGTGCTGGATATCTTCCTCGCGCGACCAGATCAGCTTGACCGGCTGTCCTGCCGCTTTCGATGCCAGCGCCGCCTGGATAAAGACGTCGAACTCCTCGCGCCGGCCGAAGCCGCCGCCGACAAAGGTCGAATGCACGACGATGCGTTCGGCCGGCAGGCCGAGCACAGGCGCGAGCCGATGCGCGATCTCGCCGCAGACCTGGGTCGGGCCCCAGATCTCGGCACGGTCGGCGCGTACGTCGGCCGTGGCATTCATCGGCTCCATGGTCGCGTGCGCGAGATACGGGACTTCGTATTCGGCGGTATAGGCCTGGCCGCCCTGCATGTGCGCATCGGGGTCGCCATTGCGCAACGCCAGCGCCGAAGCGCTCCGCGCGGCTTCCCGGTAGCCGGCCATCAAGGCGGCATCGCCGACGGGTTCGCCTTGCGGCAGTTTCCAGTCCGGCCTGAGCGCGGCCAGGCCCTTGCGCGCGGTCCAGTAGCTGTCGGCCAGCACCACCACGGCGTCGTCCAACGGCACCACGCGCCGCACGCCGCGCACGGCCAGCGCCGGCCGGGCCTCGACACGGTGCAGCTTGCCGCCGAATGCCGGGCAGGCCATCACCGAGCCCACCAGCATGCGCGGCACCTTGACGTCGACGCCGAACACCGCAGCACCGCGCGTCTTCAGCGGAATGTCGAGCCGGTCGGTCGGGCGGCCCAGCAGCTTCCAGTCGCGCGGATCCTTCAGCGCCACGCTGGCCGGGCGCGGCAAGGCGGCAGCCCGCGCTGCCAGCGCGCCGTAGCCAAGCGTCCGGCCGCTGGCCTCATGACGCACCACGCCCTGTACGGCACGGCACTCCGCGACCGGCACATCCCAGCTTTGCGCCGCGGCTTCGCGCAGCATCTCGCGCGCCGTAGCGCCGATGCGCCGCAGCGGCTCGAACGACCAGCGCGCAGAGGTGCTGCTGGCGGTCGCCTGTACCTTGAACATGCGGTTGTTGTAGACCGGATCGGTGGGCGCCAGCTCGGCGCGCACCTGCTTCCAGTCGCACTCCAGCTCTTCGGCAATCAGCATCGGCGCCGATGTCATCACGCCCTGTCCCAGCTCGGCGGAAGGCACCATGATGGTCACGCTGCCATCGCCATCGATGCGCAGCCACGCGTTGATATCGTCGGGATCGCGCGCGGGCGCATCCGCGGCCATTGCCAGCGGCAGGTGGAAGCCCAGCACGAACGCTGCCGGCACGGCGCCGGCAGCCTGCAGGAAGCGGCGGCGGCTGGTGTGGCATTCGCTCACGATTGCGCCCTCCCGTCGGTATCGGCCACGCTCTGTCCCCTGGCGGCGCGCAGGATGGCGCGCTCCACGCGCGGGTAGGTGCCGCAGCGGCACAGGTTGGTGATGCCGGCGCGAATGTCTTCAGGCGCAGGCTCCGGGTTCTCCTTCAGCAAGGCGCAGGCGGCCATGATCATGCCGGACTGGCAGTAGCCGCACTGCGGCACCTGCTCGACAATCCACGCACGCTGCACCGGATGCGAATTGTCGGCCGACAATCCCTCGATGGTCGTAATGTCGGCACGTGCCACGCTCGCCACGGGCGTGATGCAGGCGCGCACGGCCTTGCCGTCGACATGCACGGTGCAGGCCCCGCACAGGCCGGCACCACAGCCGAACTTGGTCCCGGTATAGCCCAGGTAGTCGCGCAATACCCGCAGCAGGGGCATGTCGCGGTCGGCATCGACGGCATGGCGCTTGCCGTTGATCTTCAGCTGCAATTTCATTGGGGGTCTCCTCGTCGCGCACCGGCTTCGTAGTGGCCGGTTCGGTGCGGCCCAGTATCGGCCGCGCGGCATGGCAGGACAATCGACTTGTTTTGCCATGACCTGTGAGGCAAGATCACAGCCATGATCCGCAGGCTCCCCTCGATGCAAGTCCTCCAGGCCTTTGCCGCCACCGCGCGCACGGGCAACATGACGCGCGCCGCCGATGCGCTGTGCGTGACGCACGGCGCCATCAGCCGCCATATCCGTGCGCTGGAGGCACAGCTGGGCTGCACCCTGTTCCTGCGCGCCGGCCGGCAACTGGAACTGACCGCCACCGGGCGCGAGCTTGCCGATGAACTGGAAAGTGCCTTGCGCGCGGTCGAACTGTCGCTGGCCGGTGCCACCGAGCGCCGCGCGCGTGAACGCCAGTCGCTGAGCGTCAATGTCAGCCCCGAGCTGGCCGGCGCCTGGCTGGTGCCCAAGCTGCCGCGGTTGCGCGAAGCCCTGCCCGGCCTGGACCTGTCTATCGCAGCCAGCACCGACGACCCGGACTTCGCCCGCTCCGACCTCGACGTCAGCCTGCGCTACGGTCCCACGCCCTTCACCGGCTACCAGTGCGTGAAGCTGCTGGACGACGACATCATCGCGGTATGCAGCCCCGATTTCGCGCAGCGGCACGCGCGCATGACGGCCGCAGACGCCGCGCACCTGCCGCGGCTGCGGCACGCGCGCTTTCGCTGGGCGCAATGGGGCGCGGCGGCGGGGGTGGTGCTGGACGAGCCGGAAGACGGCATCGTCTTCGACTGCCGCGCACTGCTGATCGAAGCCGCGGCCAGCGGCCTGGGGCTGGCGCTGACGCGCGCCTTGCTGGCACGCGAGGCTATCGCCGCGGGCAGGCTGGTGCAGCCGTTGGCCGCCAGCTTTCCCGCGAGCCACAACTGCTACATCGTCTGGCGTGGGGACAATCCCAAGCAGGCGCTGATCCGGCGCTTCGCGCTGTGGCTGCGCGACGCTGCGGTGCAGGCGTGACCGGCCCCACCCAGCCTCTAGCCCTTCCCTCCCCGCCACACCTGCAGCAGATCCCACGCCGGCTCTTCCCCTTCCGGCTGTGGCAACGCTTGCGCCTCGACCAGCATCGCGCCGGCCTGCGCCTGCAGCTTGTCCAGGCAGCGCGACAGCACGCGCGCCTCTTCCGCCGTCAGGCAGGCAGCCAGCCGCGTATTGAAGTCCCGCGCCTGTGCGAACGCTGCACGGTAGACGGCTTCGCCTTGCTCGGTCAGCGTGAAGGCTGCTGCGCGCCGGTCCTGGGTACGCGTTTCGCGGCGCACCAGGCCGCGTTCCACCAGGGCGTGGACGGCGCGGCTGGCCAGCACCTTGTCCAGGCCGGCGCTTTCGGCCAGTTCGGTCAGCCGGGTGCCGGGCTGCTCGCCAAGGAAGGAGATCATGCGCCATTCGCGCCGCGTGACGCCCGCCCTGGCGCGCAGGTGCAGCGCCGCGGCGCCCAGCGCGACGCGGTTCAGGTGGTAGACCCGGTAGTTGATGAAATCCGCCAGCCGCTGCGGCCGCTGCAGGCGGTTGCCGCTGTTGTCGTGTGCCATGCCACACCTGCCAATTAGTTGACTTTGTCAATTATATCTACGGGTGTTAGCTTGCATCGACGCCGCTCGCCGGCGGACAACAAACTGGAGACATCGTGAGCCCTCGCACCTTCCTTCCCCGCTTCGCGGCGTGCCTGCTGGCCGTTGCCGCGGCATGGTCCGCGCCCGCCAGCGCGCAGTCGGACCGTCCGCTGCGCATCCTGGTGGGCTACCCGGCCGGCGGCACCGCCGACCTTGCCGCACGCCTGGTCGGCGACAAGCTGCGCGAGACCCTGAACCAGACCGTGGTCATCGAGAACAAGCCCGGCGCCGGCGGGCGGCTGGTGATGGACTACGCGCGTACGCAGCCGGCCGACGGCAATACCCTGGTGGTGGCCAACTCGGCGGTGATGACGATTGCGCCGCTGGTCTACCGCAAGCTCAACTACGATATCCAGCGCGATTTCACGCCCGTGGCGCAGGCCGCCAACTTCCAGCTGGCGCTCGCCACCGGGCCGGGCAGCCCGGCACGCACGCTGAAGGACTATATGGCATGGCTCAAGGCTGGCCCCCAGAACAACTCCTACGCTTCGCCGGCGCTGGGCAGCATCCCGCATTTCTTCGGGCTGATGATCGGCAAGCAGGTTGGCATCGACATGCTGCACGTCCCCTTCAACGGCTCGGCGCCGCTGATGAGCGCGCTGGTCGGCGGCCAGGTGCCGGCTTCGGTCGATACCCTTGCCGACCTGACCGAAATGCACCGCGCCGGCAAGATCCGCGTGCTGGCGACGTCCGGCACCCAGCGCTCGGTGGCGCTGCCCGATGTGCCGACCTTTACCGAGCTTGGCTACAAGGGCATCGAAGGTGAAGGCCGCTACGGCCTGCTGGCACCCGCGGGCACGCCGCGCCCGGTGCTCGACAAGCTCAACGCCGCCATCGTCAAGGCCGTGCAGTCGCCGGACGTGCGCGAGAAGTTCCTCAAGCTCGGGCTGGAACCCGCAACCGGCCCGGCCGACGCCTTTGCCGGCGTGCTCAAGGCTGACGCCGGCAAGTGGGCACCGGTGGTCAAGGCGTCCGGCTATACCGGCGACTGAAGCGCGGCAATCCGACCATGACGATCCGCAATACCCTCTTCATCATGTGCGACCAGCTGCGGCGCGACCACCTGGGCTGCTACGGGCATCCGGCGCTGCGCACGCGCAATATCGATGCACTGGCCGCGCGCGGCGTGCGCTTCGACCGCGCCTTCGTCACTTCCGGGGTCTGCGGCCCCAGCCGCATGAGCTTCTATACCGGCCGCCATGTCAGCAGCCACGGCGCCACCTGGAACCGCGTGCCGCTGTCGGTGGGCGAAGTCACGCTGGGCGAATACCTGAAGCACAGCGGCCGCGCGCTGGCGCTGGCGGGCAAGACCCATGTGATGCCCGACCACGCCAACCTGAAGCGGCTGCACCTGGATGGCGGCACCGAGCTGGAAACGCTGCTGCGCAGCGGCCACTTCACCGAGGTCGACCGCCATGACGGCCACCACGCCGAGCCGCACAGCGCCTACGCCGACTGGCTGCGCCGGCAAGGCTACGACAGCGCGGATCCGTGGACCGACTACGTGATCAGCGCCGAGAACGAACGCGGCGAGATCGTCTCCGGCTGGCACATGCGCAACGCGGGCCTGCCCGCGCGCGTGGCCGAGCCGCATTCCGAGACCGCGTACACGGTGGACCAGGCGATGCGGTACATCGCCACGCGCGGCGACGATCCGTGGGTGCTGCACCTGTCGCTGGTCAAGCCGCACTGGCCCTACCTGGCGCCCGCGCCCTACCACGCCGCATACTCGCTCGATGACTGCCTGCCGCTGCAGCGCCACGACGCCGAGCTGGAAGACCCGCACCCGGTGCTGTCGGCCTACCGCACGCAGGAGGAATGCGCCAACTTCATGCGCCAGGAAGTGTCGGACACGGTGCGCCCCGCCTACCAGGGCCTGATCCAGCAGATCGACGACCGGCTCGGCCAGCTATGGGATCAACTCGAACGCCTGGGCCGCTGGCAGGACACGCTGATCGTCTTCACCGCCGATCACGGCGATTTCCTGGGCGACCACTGGCTGGGCGAGAAGGAGCAGTTCTACGACACCGTGCAGAACATCCCGCTCATCGTCTACGATCCCTCGCCGCAGGCGGATGCCACGCGCGGCACCGCGCAGGCCAGCATGGTCAGCGCCGTCGACGTGGTGCCGACGGTGCTGGATGCGTTGGGCCTGCCCCCGGCAGACCACCGCATCGAAGGCCGCTCGTTGCTGGACCTTACGCGCGCGGGCGAGCGCGCCGATGCCGGAAGCTGGCGCGATTTCGTCGTATCCGAACTGGACTACGCCTATCGCGGCGCTCGCGTGGCGCTGGGCCGCCATCCCGGCGAATGCCGCGCCTGGATGGTGCGCGACGCGCGCTGGAAATATGTGCACTGGCAAGGGTTCCGGCCACAGCTATTCGACCTGCAGAACGATCCGCAAGAGTATTTCGACCTGGGCAGCGACCCGGGCCACGAAGCCGTGCGCAGCGCCATGCGCTTGCGGCTGCTGGAGTGGTTCTGCACGCTCAAGCCGCGCGTGACGGTGAGCAATGAAGAGGTGGCGGCCAAGACCAATGTGTACAAGCAGGCCGGCGTGTTCTTTGGCGTGTGGTGACAGATCGGCTCATGCCGGTACCTGAAAAAGTTGCACAGCGTGCCAGTCGATACTGCAACGGCATGGCCCATGCGGCATCCGATGCTGCGCCGGGCGACATCTGCGGCCCGGCGCCGTGCCCTGTCTGGATGGCGTACCCCTTGCATCGAGGGTATGAGGGCCCCGTGTCCGGGCCTGCAACCGGAGCGATCATGAAGAACATCTGGATCCTTGTGGCGGACGAATCCCTCGCCCGCATCTTTGCCTCGCACGCCGATAGCGCACCGCTCGAAGTGGTCGAGGAAATCACCGACGCGGCCGCGCATGCCGACCGCGCCGACCTGCGCCGCGACGCCTATGGCCGGCGTGGTCACGCTTCCTCGCAGGGAGACGCCGGGCATCCCGGTGCCCACCAGGCCGGACCGTCCACCGTCACATCCTCGGCCGGGGAGGATGAACTGCACCAGGAAGCGCAGCTGTTTGCCCGCCGCGTGGCGGACTACCTTGCCGATGCGCGCAACAAGCAGCGCTTTGACTCACTGGCGCTGATCGCGGCGCCGCGTTTCCTCGGCATGCTGCGCAAAGCCCTTCCCGCCGGCGTCACCGACGTCATCACGAAGGAAATTAGCAAGGACTTCACCCAGGTGCCCAACAACGACCTGCAACAACGGCTCGCCGACGAAGACATCATTCCCGCGCGCCGCGACGCGCGCGTCGTGACCGGCCGGGACCGATAGTGAAGCC
>NZ_JFJW01000003.1:97246-121478 GCF_000611125.1 Cupriavidus sp. SK-4 | reverse complement strand
GGGGGCGGCGGCTGCGCCTGCGTCAGCGGGCCGTGCCCGAGCCGCTGGCTGCACCGCTGCTGCCGCTGGAGGTGCCGCTCGGGCTGGTCGTGCTGGTCGCGCCGGACGTGCCGGTAGAAGTGCTTGAGCCAGGGGTGGCGCTGCGGCTGCGGCTCTGTTCGGTGACCGAACCAGAACCGGACAGCGAGCCGGAGCCGGTGGTGCTGCCGGTGGCGGTACAACCCGCCAGGATGCCAAGTGCGAGCAGGGCTGTGCCGATGCCTAGTGTTGTTTTCATGTCGTCCTCCATCTAACATGGTTGGCGGCAAGCCTTGCTGCACGGCGCTGGCTGCCGGCGAGCGCGCTGGAGCGCAGCTCTCGCTGCGGAAGACGCAACTGACGTACCAGTGGCGCTATGCGGCCATCGGTGCGGGCTGGGTTGGCAATGCGGCGCCCGGCAATGCAGGAAAGTGACATGACTGCGGCCCGGCCACAGTAAGAAGTGCGCGCCGCGGGTAAAAGTTACCGTGCCGGCGCAGTTCAGTGTCGACTGAGAATGGCAGGCGTCCGCGCTATCGCGTCAGTGTCCACTTATAGGCATAGCGGTCCGGACGGAACAGCAGTTCGCCGCAGAACAGCGGTGTGTCGTCGATGTCATGCGGCGTGCTGCGCAGGCGCAACAGCGGCTCGCCTTCGGCAACGCCGAGCCGGCGCGCCACGTCCGCGGGCGCGGCAACGGCGGTGGCTTCCATCGCCACTTCCTTGAACCGGTATCCCAGCCGGCTTTCAAACAGCGACATGGCGTCGTTGGTTTCCAGGTCCTCCTGCACCAGGCGGCGCATCAGCGGCTCAGGGCCCATCAGGGTGAAATGCGCGACGGCCGCGTCGTCCCAGTACCGCACGGTGGCCACGCTCAGCACCTTCTCGCCGGGCTGCAGACGCAGCGCCGCCGCCACATGGGCCGGCGCACGCACCAGGCGTACCGACGCCAGCTTGCCGTAGGCAAGCTGGCCACGGGCGCGTCCGGTTTCATAGAAGCCGGTCAGCGCGCCAAGGCTGGGCGTGTCTGAGGGACGGGTCACGAAACTGCCCTTGCCATTGACCTTTGCAATCAGACCGGCGTTGTGCAGCCCCGACAGGGCCTGGCGCACGGTGATCCGGCTGACGGAGAACTCGGTCATCAGTTCCGCCTCGGACGGAAGCTTGGCGCCCGGTCCCCATGTATTGCTGGCGATTCGCTGGCGAATCTCGTTCTCGATCTCTTTAAACCTGGGCAGCGCCACGTATGTTCCGCGTTGGCGGCGGCTCCGAACTGGGTGGAAGGGATTATACCTATCATGACAGGTGGTCGCCTTAACCTATTGACCTGTTATAACAGGTAATGGCAGTATCCGTCGTCAGCAGATGTGTGCGGCGCCCGCAGATCACCGCATGCCGGCAACTCAGGAGACACATAAATTGAATACCAAGACATCACAAGACACCGCGAGTGCGGCGGCGGAATTCGACTACATCGTGATCGGCGCCGGATCGGCGGGGTGCGCCGTGGCGGGGCGCCTGGCAGAAGACCCGAGTGCGACCGTGGCGCTGCTCGAGGCCGGGCCGCACGATCATCATTTTTCGGTCTAGGCGCCGGTGGGCATTGCCGCGGTCGTCCCCAAGGCCGGGCCGCGCAACTACGCCTACTACACCGAACCGCAACCGAGCCTGAACGGCCGCCGCTCCTACCAGCCGCGCGGGCGCGGCCTGGGCGGCAGTTCCTCGATCAATGGCATGGTCTATATCCGCGGCCATCGGCGCGACTACGACGACTGGGCCGCGCTGGGTTGCCGGGGCTGGGGCTTCGACGACGTCCTGCCCTGCTTCCGCCGCAGCGAGCGCAATCCCCGCCTGGCCGGCCAGGAACATCCGCTGCACGGCAACGACGGGCCGCTGCACGTGAGTGACCTCGCTCGCCCAATCCGTTTGCGCAGCGCTTTGTCCAGGCAGCGATCCAGGCCGGCCTGCCTCACAACGACGACTTCAATGGCCACAGCCAGGAAGGCGTCGGCCTGTACCAGGTGACGCAGCGCAACGGCGAACGCTGGAACTCGGCGCGGGCCTACCTGCACACCGGCAATGCCGCGGACACGGCGCTGAATGGCGGCCGTCGCGGCCTGGCGGTGCTGACCGATACCCAAGCGCTGCGGATCGTGTTTGAAGGCAAGCGCGCTGTCGGCGTGGAAGTCGTGCGCGGTGGGGCGGTGCAGATCCTGCGCGCACGGCGCGAGATCGTGGTCAGCGGCGGCGCCTTCAACTCGCCGCAGTTGCTGCTGGCGTCCGGCATCGGCCCGGCCGCGCAACTGCGCAGTTTCGGCATCGATGTGGTCCATGACCTCCCGGGCGTGGGCGAGAACCTGCAGGACCACCTCGACATCATCGTCAACAAGCAGCTGCAAACGACCGAGCTGTTCGGCAAGACCGGCCGCGGTATGCTGCGGCTGGCGCGCGAGGTGATGCGCTACCGGCGCAACCGCACCGGCATGGTGTCGTCCAATATCGCCGAGGCCGGTGCGTTCCTGCGCAGCCGCCCCGAGCTGGACATCCCGGATGTGCAGCTGCACTTTGCCGTGGCGCTGCTCGGCAACCGCAACCTGGGCAAGCTGGGCCACGGCTACTCCTGCCACGCCTGCGTGCTGCGCCCGAAGAGCCGCGGCCATGTGCGCCTGCGCAGCGCCGACATGCGCGAGACGCCGGTGATCGACCCGCGCTTCCTGTCGGCCGAGGGAGACATGGCCGGCATGGTCGCAGGCGTGCGGGCAATCCGCCGCATCTTTGCGCAGCCCGCGCTGGCGCAGCACGGCGGGCGCGAAGTCCTGACCGACGCTTTCGGCCCCGACAGCAGCAATGAAGCCGCCATCCGCGACTTCGTGCGCACGCACGCGGACACCGTCTACCACCCGGTCGGCACCTGCAAGATGGGCGTCGACAACATGGCGGTAGTCGACCCGGAACTGCGCGTGCACGGCGTCGAGGGCCTGCGCGTCGCTGACGCATCGATCATGCCGACGCTGATCGGCGGCAACACCAACGCCCCCGCCATCATGATCGGCGAAAAGGCTGCGGACCTGGTCAAGGCCTCGCACCGCTAAGCCGGCTATCCCCCTGCATTGGCAACCACTACACCGAGGAGACACCCCATGCAAGCCACTGCCGCAACCACCATCAGCCCGGAAGCCTACCGCGCGCTGGACAATGAAGCCTTTCCCTTTACCGTGCGCCGCTGCACGCCGACGATCGGCGCCGATGTCGAAGGCATCGATTTCCGCGAGCCGCTGGACGACGACACCTACCTCTCACTGCGCCGCGCACTGCTGAAGTACAAGGTGCTGTTCTTCCGCAAGCAGGCGATCACGCCGGCCCAGCACGTGGCCGTGGCGCGCCGCTTCGGCGAGCTTGAAGTGCATCCCATGCTCACCGGCCACCCGGAGCTGCCCGAGCTGGTCGTGTTCGGCCGCGATGGCCAGACCCGCGGCCGCGAGAACCTGTACCACTCCGATGTGTCCTGGCGCGAGATCCCGTCGATGGGCTCGATGCTGCGCTGCCTGGAATGCCCGGAGGTCGGCGGCGATACCATGTGGATCAATATGGCCGCGGCCTATGAGAACCTGCCTGAAGACATGAAGGCCCGCATCGCCAACCTGAAGGCCGTGCACGACGCGATGCCGACCTTCGGCTCGGGGCTGAACGACGAGAAATACGCGGAGATGCGCGCCAAGTATCCGCCGATGGTGCACCCGGTGGTACGCACCCACCCGGAAACCGGCGAAAAGATCCTGTTCGTCAACGAAGCCTTCACCACGCATTTCGCCAACTTCGCCAAGGAACAGCCGTATCGCATCGGCTCCGACTACCGCCCGGCCGAACTGGACCTGCTGCAGTACCTGTACCGCCAGGCCGCCGCGCCGGAGTACCAGGTGCGCCTGCGCTGGCAGCCGGACACCATAGCGCTCTGGGACAACCGCTCCACGCAGCACTACGCGGTGCAGGATTACTTCCCGGCCGTGCGCCATATGAACCGCGCCACCATCATCGGCGATCGTCCGGTCTGACCGCCCCAACCCACAGACAACCGAGGTAACCGGCATGAACATCATCGACAAGTTCTATATCAACGGCAAGTGGGTGCAGCCTGCAGCGGGCGCGACCCAGGCCGACATCATCGACCCGGCCACCGAAGCGGTCGCAGGCAGGCTCGCCATGGGCACCGCGGCGGACGTGGACCAGGCCGTGGCCTCGGCGCGCGCAGCCTTCCCGGCCTGGTCGGTGTCCACGCGTGAAACGCGCATCGCCCTGCTTGAGCGCATCATCGCCGCCTACCAGGCGCGCATGGCCGACCTGGCGCAGGCGGTGCGCCAGGAGATCGGCGCACCGATCACGCTGGCCACCAACCTGCAGGCCGCGATCGGCCTGGCACAACTGCAGGCAACGCTGCAGGCGCTGCGCGACTTCGAGTTCGAAACCACGCGCGGCAAGAGCTGCATCCTGCGCGAGGCAATCGGCGTGGCGGCGCTGATCACGCCGTGGAACTGGCCGCTGAACCAGATCGCGGCCAAGGTGGCGCCGGCGCTGGCGGCGGGCTGCACCGTGGTGCTCAAGCCATCCGAGATCGCGCCGCTGGACGCCCGGATCTTCGCCGAGATCATGGATGCCGCGGAGACGCCGCCGGGTGTCTTCAACATGATCTATGGCGAGGGCCGCACGGTGGGCGCCGCGCTGTCGTCGCATCGCGACGTCGACATGGTCTCCATCACCGGCTCGACCCGCGCCGGCGTGGAAGTGGCTATCAGCGCCGCGCCCACGGTCAAGCGCGTGGCGCAAGAACTGGGCGGCAAGTCGCCGATGATCATCCTGGACGATGCCGACCTGCAGGCCGCGGTGACCAGCGGCGTGGCGCAGTGCATGGTCAATACCGGACAAACCTGCATAGCGCCGACGCGCATGCTGGTGCCGCGCTCGCGCTATGAGCAGGCCGTGCAGATCGCCGCCGCCGTCGCCAACGCGGTCAAGGTGGGCGATCCGTCCGACCCCGAAACCAAGATGGGCCCGATCTCCAACCGCGGCCAGTACGACAAGGTGCAGCGCCTGATCGGGGTGGGCATCGAGGAAGGCGCGCGCGTGGCCGCAGGCGGCCCCGGCCGCCCCGACGGGCTGGAACGCGGCTTCTATGCGCGCCCGACCATCTTCGCCGACGTGCGCAATGACATGACCATCGCGCGCGAAGAGATCTTCGGACCGGTGATGTGCCTGCTGCCGTACGACACTGAAGATGAAGCCGTGGCCATCGCCAATGACACCGAGTTCGGCCTGGCCGCCTACATCGCCTCGTCCGACCCGGTGCGCACGCGCAAGCTGGCCGCCCGCCTGCGTGCCGGCAGCGTGCGCATCAACGGCGCGATGATGGACATCACGGCACCGTTCGGCGGCTACAAGACGTCCGGCAACGGGCGTGAATACGGCCCCGAAGGCATCGCCGAGTTCCTTGAAACCAAGACGGTGACGGGCTGAGCCTGCGCGCTCCCGCCTGCAGCCACCGGGCCGCCCGGCCGTGCAGCGCCATGCTGCCGGCCGGGCGGTGTCGCTTGTAAGGCGCCTCGCTGCCGCGCTTGTCTGACATGCGCAGGCGGCGGCGTCCGACAGCCGCAGCCTGCCGGCCAGCTATCTTCATAGCAGTGCCTGGCCTTTTGCCAGGGCGCCCGGCTATGTCGACTATCCCCGATTCCGCGGCTCCTTCGCTGCCCCCTGCCCCGCCCGCTCCGTTGCCCGACGACGGTAGCCCGCATGCCGGCGCCGAAACCAACGGCGCCGCTGGGCCCCGCACGGCGGCAGAGATACCTGACACAGTCGTGCCAGCCGACGCCGTCACCGCCTCGCTGCACCGTGCCAGCATGGCGCTGGTGGTGCTGGCCACGCTCTTTTCGCTGTACGCCGTGCATATCGCACGCGAATTTCTCATTCCGGTGGTGCTCGCGATCGTCCTGGCCTACCTGCTGGACCCGCTGGTCTGCGCGTTGCAGCGGCTGGGCCTGCCGCGCGTGCTGGCGGGCACCGTGGTACTGCTGGCCGTGCTGAGCGCCCTGCTCAGCGGCGCCTACCTGCTGCAGGGGCAGGTGGAATCGATCGTCAACAGCCTGCCCGAGACGGCCAGCAAGCTGTCGCGCTCGGTGGGCGCGCTGATGAGCGGCGACGATTCCATGTGGCAGAAGGTACGCCGCGCCGCCACCGTCCTCAGCGGCACCGGTCAGCCCCCGCCGGCGCGCGGCACGCAGGTGGTGGTGGAGCAATCGCCCGCCCAGATCCACAACATGCTGCTGGCCGGCTCGGTCAGCATCTTCACCATGGCCGGACAGGCGGTGGTGGTGGTCTTCCTGCTGTACTTCCTGCTGCTGGCCGGCGATACCTTCAAGCGCAAGTTCATCAAGATGGTCGGGACCACCATTTCCGAAAAGAAAATCAGCGTGCACATGCTGGATGAGGTCAACCGCTCGATCCGCCGCTACATGGGCATGCTGCTGGTGACCAATGCGGCCCTGGGCGCCTGTACCTGGCTGCTGCTGAAGTGGCTGGGCGTGCACAACGCCGGCAGCTGGGCGATTGCGGCTGCGGCGCTGCACCTGGTGCCCTACTTCGGCGCCCTGGCGATCGCGGTCTGCCTGGGGGTGGTGACCTTCATGCAGTTCGGCACGCTGGGCATGGCGGCCGCGGCTACGCTCGGATCGCTGCTGATCGCCACGCTGATCGGGTCGGTCATCACCACCTGGATGACCGGCCGCATGGCGCGCATGAACGCGGTGGCCGTATTTGTTGCACTGCTCCTGTTCACCTGGCTCTGGGGCGTATGGGGCATGTTGCTTGCGATCCCGCTGATCACCATCGCCAAGGTGGTTGCCGATCACATTGAAGGGCTCGAAGTGATGGCAGAGTTCCTCGGTGAATAGTCGCAGCGCCACCGCCCCACGGCACTATCGTTCCGCCGCTATACTGGAAAAGCGAATGCTGCACCACAGCATTTTTGCTACGCCGGGGATCGTGCGGAGGAAAACAATGATGTCTTTATGCGACCTGTGCGAGTCGCAGCTGGACCGGCCGGGCCATGTGCCGCCGCATTCCAGGCTGGTGATGTCGGCGACCTTGCGCACCGCCAGCGGCCAGAATGCGTTTGTGTACCGTTGCGGGCACTGCGGCCAGACCCTGCTGCTGGCGTCGCCCGATGGCGAGGCGCCCGACCGCTGGACCCGGCTGGACGCCGACGGATGGGACTGAGCGGGATGGCCGCCGGCTGACTTGCGCTTGCGGTTGCGCAAATCGACGGCTTGCGTGTGTGGGCATAATCGTCTCAGCAGTTTCCCAACCGCAAGCCATGGCCAAGAAATTTCCCCTGCATCCCCGCCACCCCGAGCGCATCTGCTGGGGCTGCGACAAGTACTGCTCCGTAGACGACATGGGCTGCGGCAATGGCTCCAGCCGCACGCAGCACCCCATTGAACTGCTCGGCGACGACTGGCTGGAGTGCGCCGACTGGGGTATCGAGGCACCGTCCGCGGCCTCACCTGCCGGTCCGCCCGAGACCTCAACCTAGACCGCCGGATTACAATCGTTGTCTCAGGCTTTCACAAGACGCCCGGCACCGCCGGCATCCACCGAGACAACCATGCTGAACCTCCAGGACTCCTCGCTGCTGCGGCAGCAGTGCTTTATCGACGGCCGCTGGATCGACGGCGAGCGCCGCATTGATGTCACCAACCCGGCCACCGGCGAGCGCGTGGGACAGGTCCCGCAACTGGGCGCCGATGAAACCCGCCAGGCCATCGAAGCCGCCAACCGCGCGCTGCCGGCATGGCGCGCCCGCACCGCCAAGGAGCGCTCGGCGCTGCTGCGCAAATGGTTCGAGCTGATCATGGCCAGCCAGGAGGACCTGGCGCGCATCATGACCGCCGAACAGGGCAAGCCGATCGCCGAAGCGCGCGGCGAAATCGCCTACGCTGCCTCGTTTATCGAATGGTTTGCCGAGGAAGGCAAGCGCGTCTATGGCGACACCATCCCGGCGCCGGTCAGCAACCAGCGCATCGTCGTGACCAAGGAGCCGGTGGGGGTATGCGCGGCCATCACGCCGTGGAACTTCCCCGCTGCCATGATCACGCGCAAGGCCGGCCCGGCCTTGGCGGTGGGTTGCACCATGGTGCTCAAGCCGGCGTCGCAAACCCCGCTGACAGCGCTGGCGCTGGTGGCCCTGGCCGAGCGCGCGGGCATTCCGGCCGGGGTGTTGTCGGTGGTGACCGGCTCGGCCGGCGCCATCGGCGGCGAGATGAGCAGCAACCCGCTGGTGCGCAAGCTCACCTTCACCGGCTCGACCGAGGTTGGCCGCGTGCTGATGGCCCAGACCGCGTCGACGATCAAGAAGGTGTCGATGGAGCTGGGCGGCAATGCGCCCTTTATCGTGTTCGACGATGCCGACCTGGATGCGGCGGTTGAAGGCGCGATCGTGTCCAAGTACCGCAATGCCGGCCAGACCTGCGTCTGCGCCAACCGCATCTACGTGCAGGCGGGCGTGTATGAGGCGTTTGCGCAGAAGCTGGTGGCAGCAGTGGCGGCCCTGAAGGTCGGCAACGGCATGGAAGACGGCGTGCGCATCGGCCCGCTGATCGACGACAAGGCCGTGGCCAAGGTGGAAGAGCATATCGCCGACGCGCTCGGCAAGGGCGCGCGCCTGCTGCAGGGCGGCCAGCGCCATGCGCTGGGGCATTCCTTCTTCCAGCCGACCGTGCTGGCCGACGTCGGCCCCAGCATGCTGGTCGCGCGCGAGGAAACCTTCGGCCCGCTGGCGCCGCTGTTCCGCTTCGAAACCGAGGATGACGTCGTCGCCATGGCCAACGACACCGAGTTCGGCCTGGCCAGCTACTTCTATGCCCGCGACCTGGGCCGGGTCTGGCGCGTCTCCGAACGCCTGGAATACGGCATGGTGGGCGTCAATACCGGCCTGATCTCCAACGAGGTGGCGCCGTTCGGCGGCGTCAAGCAGTCTGGCGTGGGCCGCGAGGGCTCGCACTACGGCATCGAGGATTACCTGGTCATCAAGTACACCTGCATGGCCGGTATCTGACCTTGCCGCGCCTCAGCACGCCGTGTCCGCGCACACGGCGCGCCGGGGCTCGGGNGGGGGCGCGGGGGCGGGGGGCCCCGCCCGCCGTGCCGGCAGGCGTCGCGAAAGCGCGCGATCCGGTCATGGACACGCTGCATCTGCTCCAGCTGGTAGCTGGCGCGCGCAGCGCTGTAACAGGCGCCGAACTCATACAGGGCGCCATCCGCGGCGCGGGACAGTCCTTCCAATGCCTGCGCCAGCTCCCGCCCTTCCACGCTGCGGTGTCGGCGCAGGCGCCAGGACAGGGCCTCCTGGCCCTGCGCAAGCAGGCTCTGCTCAAGGTAGCCAAGCTGCTCGGCAACGGCCTGCGCGCCATGCAGCGCCGACAGGTAGGCACACACCACCGCCAGCCGCTGGTTCATCTCCCCGCCCCGGCCCAGCAGTTCGCGCGCACAGGTGCGCAACGTATCCGCGTCGAACGCCTTGCCTTCGTCGGTGGCTTCCTGCGCATAGGCGGCCAGCGGCAGCACCGTGACGGCCAGCCCTGGCGGCAGCACGCTGGTGAAACGGCTGGCGATCGCGTGCTGCAAGGTGCTGTCCAGTTCGCAGCAGGTCGGCACAGCGGCATCGACATAGAATTCCAGCGCCGGCGGCCGCCCGTGGCCTATCGACACCACGGCACGCGCAGGCGGGTGCCCGGCCATCGCAAGCACCTCGAGGCCGGCCTCGACACAGCGCTGCTCATCGGGCTCCGCCCCCAGTGCCTGGACAATATCCTGCATCTGCAGCGTGCCCGTGATTTCCATGCGCGTTGCCCCGGGCGGGTGGTCCCCCCTGCGGCCGGGGTCGAGCGCCATCCGCTTCCATTCGACTTGCGTCATCGCATTGCCCGTCATACAGCCTCCGATTTTGGTTCCACTACCCGCGCTGCGCGGCCATCACGATGGCCGCATGCATGTTCTGCAGGGCATGCAGCGGCTCAGCGCCGGTCAGCGCGGCCACCAGCATGCTGTCTTCCAGCCGGAAACGGCACAGCACCAGGTTGGAGCGCGCCAGTGCCACCATCTGCTGCGGCGTGAGCGCGGCCAGCACACGGCCCACTTCGCGCTCGAGGCCGAGCCGGAACAGGGCCTCGGCCTCGTTCTCGCGCATCAGCCGCTGCACCAGCAGCAGGTAGGAGAGGTTCAGGTCCGTGATTTCCAGCAGGCTCTCGCTGACCGGGTCGCTGGCCGGCCCTCCACCCGCGGGTCCAGCCGGTGTTGCACCTTTCATTCGGTCCTCTCGCTGGCCGGGGTTGGTCATTCGGCTGCCACAGCCTGGCCACCGGCCGTGCGGGGTGCAGGCCGGCGGGTATCGTGCGGGCCGCGCCGGGGCACCTGCTCATCGCACGCAGGCGTGTGCGCGGAGATCATCGGGCGCTCGGCAATGGCCCGCAAGGCAGGCTTGTCGAGCAGCGAGATGGTGCGGTGCCTCACCCGGATCAGCCCGCAGTCCGCCAGCCGCGAGAACTGCCGGCTGACTGTTTCCAGGGTCAGGCCGATATAGCTGCCGATCTCCTCCCGGCTCATGCGCAGCACAAACTCCGAGGACGAGAAGCCGCGCGCGGCAAAGCCTTCAGCCATCCATAGCAGGAAGGTCACCAGCCGCTCTTCGGCGGTCATCAGCGCCAGCATGGTCTGCAGCGCGCGCGAGCGCTGCGCCTGCCCGCCGAGCGCCAGGAACAGCTGGTTGGCAAGCGCCGGCATGCCGGCGGCGGCGCCGCGCAGCGCGTCCACGCCGAGCATGCACAGCTTGGTGTCTTCCAGCGCGGTGGCGTAAGACGCATAGTGCGGATGCGCCAGGCTGTCCAGCCCGACCAGGTCACCGGGGAAGTGGAAGCCGACCACTTGCGTGCGGCCGTCTTCCGTGGTCACGTGGGTCTTGACCGTGCCGACGCGGATTGCGTAGAGCGAGGTCACGGGGTCGCCCAGCAGGTACAGGCACTGGCCCTTGCGCAGGCGCACCGTGCGGTGCATGCCCCGGGCGCCGCCCAGGCAGAAGCGGACCAGTTGGCAATCTGCGCTGCACGGCATGCCGTCGCACGGCAGGTGGCATTCGTCTAACTGTGTCATTGGCGCCTCTGGATGGAAGACCTGCAAACCCTTGTGCAACCATTCTATGGAGCCAGTTTCTCCGGACAATCCGCACATTCTGATTTGCAGTACGGAAGCTTCCGATCCTGACCCGCGCCCGGCCATTCGCCCTACCAGGCTGCTGGCGGGGGTATCCTTGCTGCAAGATCAGGACCGGATGCGCTGGCGGGCCACGCCGGCAGGACGCCGTTCAGGACATGCCATGACAAGACACCCCGACAACCCGCAGCAACCTGCCGGAAGCGCACCTCGCCCCGACGCTGGCGGGCAATCGGGCGGGCGTTCGCACGACATCCCGGCCGACCTGCTGCCGGATGCGCCCTACCAGACCCTGGTGGACTCCGTGCAGGACTACGCCATCTTCACGCTCGACGTCGGCGGCCATGTCTCCAGCTGGAACAAGGGCGCGGCGCGCATCAAGGGCTATGCCCGCGAGGAGATCCTGGGCAAGCACTTCTCGCAGTTCTACACACCGGATGCGATCGCCCGGAACTGGCCGCAAGCCGAGCTGAAGGCCGCAGCCGAACAGGGCCGGTTCGAAGACGAGGGGTGGCGCGTGCGCAAGGACGGCAGCCGCTTCTGGGCCAACGTCGTCATCACCGCCCTGAAGGACGCCGATGGCCGCCTGATCGGCTTCGGCAAGGTCACGCGGGACATGACCGAGCAGCGCCGCGCCGCCGAGGCCCTGCGCCAGAGCGAAGAGACCCTGCGGCTGCTCGTGGAGGGGGTCAAGGATTACGCGATCTTCATGCTCGATCCCGGCGGCCATATCGTCAGCTGGAATTCCGGTGCCTCTTACATCAAGGGCTACCGCCGCGACGAGATCATCGGCCGTCATTTCTCGGTGTTCTATCCGCAGGAGGATGTCGCCGCCGGCAAGCCGTCACGGCAGCTGGCGCTGGCGCAGCGCGTCGGGCGCGTGGAAGACGAAGGCTGGCGCGTGCGCAAGGATGGCTCGCTGTTCTGGGCCAATGTCACCCTGACAGCGGTATACGACGAGTCACGCACGCTGCGCGGCTTTGCCAAGGTGACGCGGGACATGAGCGAGCGCCGCCGCCGCGAAGAGCTGGAACGCTCCAGCCAGCGCATGAATGAGTTCCTTGCCACGCTTTCGCACGAACTGCGCAATCCGCTGGCGCCGGTGCACAGCGCGCTGGCGGCGATGCGGCTGGCGCCGGAAGACGCGGTGCTGGCAAACCGGAGCCTGGCCATGATCGAGCGCCAGGTGACGCACCTGAGCCGGTTGGTGGATGACCTGCTCGACATCGGGCGCATCACCTCCGGCCGGATCGAGCTGCGCATGGAGCCGGTCGAGTTCAACGAGATCATCGCGCTCGGCGTCGAGGCAGCGCAGCCTGCGCTGGATGCCAAGTCGCAGCGCGTCGAAGTGCGGACCCATGCCGGCTCGATCCCAATGCGTGCCGACAAGACGCGGCTGGTGCAGGTCATGCAGAACCTGGTGCTCAATGCATCGAAGTTCTCGCCGCCCGGGTCGTCGGTGACGATCGCCACCACGATCCGGAACCGCACACTGCAGGTCCAGGTGATGGACCAGGGCCGCGGCATCGGGCCACGAGCCATCGACGAGATCTTCAACCTGTTCATGCAGGAAAGCCGCCCGGGCACCGACGTGCAGGGCGGGCTGGGCATCGGACTGTCGCTGTGCCGGTCGCTGGTTGAACTGCACGGCGGCAGCATCGCTGCCGCCAGTGCCGGGCCGGGACAAGGCAGCACCTTCACGCTGCGCCTGCCGCTGCCGCCCGCGCACAAGGAAGACGGCCGGCCAGGAGCCGCACTGCCGGCCCAGGGTCCGGTCGCGCCCGGGCTGCAGGCGCAGCGCATCCTGCTGGTCGACGACAACCGCGACGCCGCCGACAGCCTGGCCATGCTGCTGGAGATGTGCGGCCACGAGGTGACCATTGCCTACGACGGCGCCGAGGCCCTGCATGTGGCGCCGCGCTGCCGCCCGCATGTCGCGCTGATCGACCTGGCCATGCCGGGCATGGACGGCTTCGAGGTGATGCGCGCCATGCGCGGCGTGGCCGGCACCGAGCTGACGCGCTTCGTGGCGCTGACCGGTTTCGCCCAGCCGGCGGACCGGCAGCGCACCGAGGCAGCGGGCTTCGACGCGCACCTGGTCAAGCCGGTGGAGCTGGAAACGCTGTTCGGCACCATCGCCCGGCTGCGCCAGCCGGAGTGACCCGCTCCGGCACCGAACCCGGCCTTCGCCAATCCCAAACACGCGCCTGCCGGCGCTGCGACACACTGGCGGCCATTCCATCGCACCAGATTACAGAAAGGAGACAGCGATGCAAGGTTGGATCAGGCGTGCAGCCGCGGGGCTGATATATGCGTTCGCGGCCACGGCCGCCGGTACCGCGCTGGCGGACTATCCCGACAAGCCGGTGCGGCTGGTGGTGCCCTTCCCGCCGGGCGGCGCCACCGACCTGCTGGCGCGCGAGATCGGCAACGCGCTGTCCGCGCGGCTGCACCAGCCGGTGGTGATCGACAACCGGCCCGGCGCCGGCGGCAACCTGGCGGCCATCGCGGTGGCGCGGGCCCCGGCCGACGGCTATACGCTGCTGTTCGGCACCTTCGGCTCGCTGGCGGTCAACAAGAGCCTCTATGACAAGCCTGGCTACGATCCGCTGAAGGACTTCGCGCCGGTGGCTTCGGTCGCCTACCTGCCCAACGTGCTGGTGGTGCATCCCGGCGTGCCGGCGCGCACGGTGCAGGAGCTGCTGGCGCTGGCGCGCAAGGAGCCGGGCAAGCTGACCTATGGCTCGTTCGGCAACGGCTCGTCGTCGCACCTGGCGGGCGAACTCTTCACCCACCTGGCGGGTGTCAATATCACGCACATTCCGTACAAGGGCAGCGCCGCGTCGATGACCGACCTGATCGGCGGGCGCATCACCATGATGTTCGACAGCGTCTCGACCGCGCTGCCGTATATCCGCGACAACCGCGTGCGCGCGCTGGCGGTGACCACGCAGAAGCCCTCCGACCAGCTCCCCGGCGTGCCCACGCTGGCCGCCGCCGGCGTGCCCGGGTACGAGCTGACCGCGTGGTTTGGCGTGGCCGCGCCGGCCGGCACGCCCAAGGCGGTGATCGACCGCCTCAACGGCGAGATCGTGGCGGCGCTGAAGCAGCCTGACCTGGCCGCCAGGCTGGCCAGCCAGGGCACCGTGCCCTTCCCCGCCACGCCGGCGCAGTTCGGCAGCTATATCCGCGCGCAGTACGAGAAGTGGGACAGCCTGATCAAGTCGGCCAACATCAAGCTGGACAACTGATGGCCTGAGTTCAGGCCGCGTCCGGCGCGCCGAAGCGCCACGACAGCCGGCGCGCCGCCTGCCGCACCAGCGCGGCAGTGGCGCCCGCGGTGCTGCTGTCAAAGCTGCCGCTCGAGCCCATCACGGCGATCACCAGCGCCAGGCTGCCGGTGTGGTCGAATACCGGCGCCGCCAGCGTGTCGATGCCCGGCACCGGGTGGCTCAGCGCATTGTCGAGCCGGGCCGCGCGCACCTGTGCCAGGCGCCCGGCGTAGGCCGGCGCCAGCCTGCCGCCGGGTTCAAGCACTTCGGCCGCGGCGGCGCCGGCCATGCGCAATTCGTCCTTTTCCAGCAGGCCCGCCAGCACATTGGCGGGCAGGTATGCCGCGGCGGCGCGGCCGATCGCGGTATGGACCAGCGATAGCACCGTGCCCACGCGCAGGCTCACGTGCTGGGGCCGCGCCGATTCCTCCAGACGGACCACCGTGGGCCCCAGCGGCCCCAGCACTGCCATGGCCACGCTCAGGCCCGTGGCGCCGGCCAGCTCGATCACCTCCGGTTCCGCCTCACGCGTCGGCGACAGCCGCTGCAGCGCGATCAGCCCCAGCTCCAGCCCCAGCGGTCCGCACAGGTAGTTGCCCGCGGCATCGCGCGCCAGCAGGCCGGTCTTCTGCAGGCTGACCAGGTGCGGGAACGCCTTGGCCGGCGGCATGCCCGCGGCCAGCGCCAGGTCGCGCAGCGCCAGCGGCCGGCCGGCGGCCACCAGTGCCACCAGCAGCTGGCCGGTGCTGTCCAGCGACTGGATGCCGCGCTGCGGCTTGCCGCCTTCCAGGTCTTGCTGGGCTTCTGTCGCGCTGCTCATGCCGGGCGTCCCTGTTCATCACGCAGCGCGGCGCCGATGTCCTCCGCCGCGGCCAGCAGGGCCTGCGCCGCCGCGCCGCGCCAGTCCACCTCGATGGCACCGGTCGATCCCACCAGCGTCAGCACCAGCCGCAGCACGCCAGCGGCGTCCAGCACCGGCACGCTGAGGCTGCTGACGGCCGGGCTGGGCGTGTCGATGCTGCGCTCGATGCCGCGCGCTCGGATTTCTCCCAGCCTGGCGCTGAAGGCGGCCAGGTCGGACTCGGTCGCGCCCGGCTGCTGTGCGCGCCACAGCGGCTGCCACAGTGCCGGCGGCTGGAAGGCACAGAACACGCGCCCGGTGGCCGTGGCGGCCAGTGCCATCACCGTGCCGACGTGCAGGTTGACATGCAGCGGCGCGCTGGCCGGCACATAGCGCACGATGGTCGGGCCCTGCGGCCCGGCAATGCTGATTGCCACGCTGAAGCCAGACGCCTGCGCCAGCGCATCCACCCGGGGCTGCGCGGCGCGCCAGGCGGCGTCCTGCTCCAGATGCAGCATGCCCAGCTGCAGCGACAGCGGCCCGGGCTCGTAGCGGCCGGAGAGGTGGTCGCGCTTGATCATGCCCAGCCGGGTCAGGCTGACCAGGTAGGCGTGCGCCTGGGCCGGCGCCAGCTGCGCCGCCTCGGCCAGCGCGGCCAGCGGCATTGGCGCGCGCGCGGCGGCCAGCGCTGCCAGCAGGCGCCCACCCACCTCCACGCTCTGGATGCCGCGCTGTGCCTTGTCGGCACGCGCAGCGGGCTCGTCCGCCTGCGTTCCTGCTTCCCCAGCCTTGCGCCTGGCCATTGCCATCCTGTGTGATCGGAAAACCCGGATATTAATCGAACGCCTCCCGTTGCCGTACGCACAGGGGTTTACCCGAACAACCTCCACCTGCTTCCGATGGCGTTCGCGGCACCCCTCAATTATTTGTCATAGGCTAATCATTTCGCTATTGATTAATTTTTCAACGTTTCCTAAGATTGCACTACCCCGTCCGAACACGGCGACCCACGCCGTCAGACATCCATAGAAACGGGGGCGAGACAGCCCGCGCCGCCAGCGCAACGCAGCCATCGTGCCTCTGCCGGTGCCGTCTCGCCTCCCCACACAAAGGAAAGACGCCATGTCCAAGGCATTCGCATCGCAGGCCGACCTGGAAGCCAAGCAGGTC
The DNA here is from genome assembly GCF_000611125.1 of Cupriavidus sp. SK-4. NCBI lineage: Bacteria > Pseudomonadati > Pseudomonadota > Betaproteobacteria > Burkholderiales > Burkholderiaceae > Cupriavidus > Cupriavidus sp. SK-4. The sequence goes on along the minus strand of NZ_JFJW01000003.1, from coordinate 104,927 downwards.
ACCTTCACCCAGCTGTCAGAGAACGCCTGGGCCTACACCGCCGAAGGCGATCCCAATTCGGGCGTGGTCATCGGCGACGACGGCGTGCTGATCGTCGACACCACCGCCACGCCGGCCATGGCGCAGGACCTGATCGCCCGCATCCGCACCATCACCGACAAGCCCATCAAGTACGTGGTGCTGTCGCACTACCACGCGGTGCGCGTGCTGGGCGCGTCGGCCTACTTTGCCGAGGGCGCGCAGCATGTCATCGCCAGCCGCGGCACCTACGAGATGATCGTCGAGCGCGGCGAGGCCGACATGAAGTCTGAGATCGAACGCTTCCCGCGCCTGTTCGCCGGCGTCGAGACCGTGCCCGGCCTGACCTGGCCGACGCTGGTGTTCGAGAAGGAAATCACGCTGTTCCTGGGCAAGCTGGAAGTGCGCATCGCCCACCTGGGCTCAGGCCATACCAAGGGCGACACCGTGGTCTGGCTGCCGCAGCAAAAGGTGCTGTTCTCCGGCGACCTGGTCGAATACGACGCTGCCTGCTACTGCGGCGACGCCCAGCTGGAAGACTGGCCGGCCACGCTGGACGCGCTGCAGGCACTCAAGCCGGAAAAGCTGGTGCCCGGCCGCGGCCCCGCGCTGACCACGCCGGAGGAAGTGAAGCAAGGCATCGCCTACACCAAGGACTTCGTCACCACGCTGTTCCAGGCCGGCAAGGAAGCCGTGGCCGAGAAGCTCGACCTGAAGGCCGCGATGGCGCACACCCGGCGCGCGATGGACCCCAAGTTTGGCCAGGTCTTTATCTACGAGCACTGCCTGCCCTTCGACGTCTCGCGCGCCTATGACGAGGCCAGCGGCGTCCGCCACCCGCGCATCTGGACGGCCCAGCGCGACCAGGAAATGTGGGCCGCACTGCAGGACTGATCAGCAAAGAAAAAAGTCGGGCAACAAGCTTTGGATGGAGACACAGGCATGAGCAGCATCGATTACCAGCGGCTGTCGTTCGAGTACCAGCCCTGCGCCGAGCAACAGACCGGGGCCGATCCGGTCATCCACCCGGTCGTCGTGGTCGGCGCCGGGCCGATCGGCCTGGCCACCGCCATCGACCTGGCGCAGCGCGGCGTGCCCGTGGTGCTGGTGGATGACGACTGCACGCTGTCCACCGGGTCGCGCGCGATCTGTTTTTCCAAGCGCACGCTGGATATCTTCGACCGGCTGGGCTGCGGCGAGCGCATGGTCGACAAGGGCGTGCGCTGGCATGTCGGCAAGGTGTTCCTGCGCGACCAGCAGGTCTACAGCTTCGACCTGCTGCCCGAGAGCGGCCACCGCCGCCCGGCTTTCATCAACCTGCAGCAGTACTACCTCGAAGGCTACCTGCTGGAGCGCGCGCAGGCGCAGCCCAATATCGAGATCCGCTGGCGCAACAAGGTGGTCGGGCTGGAGCAGCGCGCCACGCCAGAGGCCGGCGTGGTGCTGACCATCGAGACGCCTGAAGGCTGCTACCCGCTGGCGGCGCGCTACGTGGTAGCCGCCGACGGCTCGCGCAGCCCGATGCGCAAGCTGCTGGGCCTGGACAGCAAGGGCCGCACCTTCCACGACCGCTTCCTGATTGCCGACGTGAAGATGGAAGCGGATTTCCCGAGCGAGCGCTGGTTCTGGTTCGACCCGCCCTTCCACCCCAACCAGTCGGTGCTGCTGCACCGCCAGCCGGACAACGTCTGGCGCATCGACTTCCAACTCGGCTGGGACGCCGACCCGGTGCTGGAGAAAACGCCGGAGCGCGTGATCCCGCGGGTGCAGGCGCTGCTGGGCAAGGACGTGAAGTTCGAGCTGGAATGGGTCAGCGTCTATACCTTCTCCTGCCTGCGCATGGACAGCTTCCGCCACGGCAATATCCTGTTCGCCGGCGATGCCGCGCATGGCGTGTCGCCGTTCGGCGCGCGTGGCGCCAACAGCGGCATCCAGGACGCCGAGAACCTGGCCTGGAAGCTGGCCTATGTGCTGCAGGGCCATGCCTGCGACAAGCTGCTGGACACCTACGCCAGCGAGCGCGAATACGCCGCCGACGAGAACCTCCGCAACTCCACCCGTTCCACCGACTTCATCACGCCCAAGAGCGCGGTCAGCCGCGTGTTCCGCGATGCGGTGCTGACGCTGTCCAGGCGCCATGCGTTTGCGCGTACCCTGGTCAACAGCGGGCGGCTGTCGGTGCCCGCGGTGCTGCAGGACTCGCCACTGAATACCGGTGACGATGCCCAGGGCTATGCCTGCAAGCTGGTGCCTGGCTCGGTCTGCTGCGACGCGCCGGTATCCGGCGCGCAGGGCGCGGGCTGGCTGCTGTCGCACCTGGGCGGGGACTTCACGGTGCTTGTGTTCGGCAACCCTGACGCCATCGATGCGGCCACGCTCGCCGGCCTCGCCGCGCTGAAAGACAGCGGCGTGCCGCTGCAACTGGTCTACGTGACCGACGCCGCGCAGCCGACGGTGACCTGCACCAATGCCACCGTGCTGCGCGACGACGAGGGCCTGGCCGCCGCGCGCTACGGTGCCACGCCCGGCACCTGCTACCTGGTCCGCCCGGACCAGCATGTCTGCGCCCGCTGGCACCATCCCGACCCGGCCGCGATCCGCGCCGCGCTGGCGCGCGCCACCGGCGCCGACCTGCGCGCCCCGCAGCCCGGCCGCATGGCCGCCTGAGACCGGCCAGACCTGCACTGCGGAGACTCCCATGCCCAATACGCTCAACACCCAACCCAACCTGGCGCGGCCCGACGACTTCTACGAAGCGCTGATCGAGATGCACCGCGACCTCGACGAGGCGCAAAGCCAGGCCGCCAATGCGCAGCTGATCCTGCTGCTGGCCAACCATATCGGCGACCACGATGTGCTGGTGGCCGCCATCGCCGCCGCGCGCGAAGGCGTGACCGAAATGCCGGCCGCCACGCCAGCCTGACCTGATACAGGCGCGGCACCGCCGCGCCTGTCCTGTTCTATTCCCGGCACCATCCCGGGCCAACGCGCGCAAGACGCTGCCCACTGGCGGAACCCTCCGGCTGCAGCCGCCGCAGCCACCACCGTACGGAGACAACGTTCATGAGCCATCCGGTCTCAGGGGATCTTTCGTCCCTATCCAGCCTGACGTCCCCCACCCTGCCCCCCGCCGCACTGGCTGCGCACGATGAAGATGCGCTCTACCGCAAGGTCTGGCTGCGCATTATCCCGTTCCTGTTCGTCTGCTACGTGGTGTCGTTCCTGGACCGCATCAACATCGGCTTCGCCCAGTTGCAGATGAAGCAGGACCTGGGCTTCAGCGACGCCATGTACGGCCTGGGCGCCGCTGTCTTCTACGTCGGCTACGTGCTGTGCGAAGTGCCCAGCAACATGCTGCTGGCGCGCTTTGGCGCGCGGCGCACGTTCACCCGCATCATGGTGCTGTGGGGCATTGCCTCGGTGGCAATGATGGCGGTGTCCACGCCCACGCAGTTCTACACGCTGCGCTTCCTGCTGGGCGTGTTCGAAGCCGGCTTCTTCCCCGGCATCGTGCTCTACCTGACCTACTGGTTCCCGGCGCGCCGCCGTGCCGCGGTAATGGCGATCTTCTTCGCCGGCGTGGCGGTGGCGGGTGTGCTGGGCGGGCTGGTGTCCGGCTGGATCATGCGCGACATGGCCGGCGTGCTCGGACTGCAGGGCTGGAAGTGGATGTTCGCGATCGAGGGCTCGCCCGCGGTGCTGCTGGGCCTGCTGGCCGCGCGCTGCCTGGTGGATGGCCCGCAGCAGGCCAGCTGGCTGACCGACGGCGAACGCGCCCACCTGGCGCGTGACACCACCGCGCAAGCGCATGCCGGCGGCCAATCGATGCACGCGTTGCGCCAGGTGCTGCGCAACCCGCGCGTGTACCTGTTCGCCTTTATCTATTTTTCGCTGACCTGCGGTTCGCTGGCGCTGAGCTTCTGGATGCCGCTGATGATCCGCGACTTCGGCATCACCGACGTCATGTCGATCAGCCTGTTTTCGGTGGTGCCCAATGCCGTGGGCGCGGTCGGCCTGATCCTGATCGCGCGCAATTCGGACCGCACCGGCGAGCGCCACCGCCACTTCCTGCTGTGCACGGCAGGCGGTGCGCTGGCCCTTGCGGCGCTGACGCTGCACCCGCCCAGCCTGGCGGTCATGCTGGCCATCCTGTCGGTGGCCGCGGTGCTGATCTTTGCCGCGCTGCCGGTGTTCTGGTCGCTGCCGCCCAGCTACCTGCCCGGCGCGGGCACGGCTGCCGGCATCGCCTTCATCAGCAGCATCGGCATCACCAGCGGCATCGTCAGCCCGTGGGTGATCGGGCAGATCAAGACCCGGACCGGCAGCCTGGACCATGCGCTCTACCTGCTGGCGGCGCTGTTGCTGGCCAGCGGCCTGGCCATGTGGCTGGGCGTGCCAAGGCAGCCCGCGCGGCCGGCCTGAACCGGGCCGCAGGCGTCTTCAAGACCGGAATGTCCGCACCCGCCGGGTGCGGCGTTCAGTGGGATCGGCCGCAGGGGATGACGGAGGCGATTTCCTCGCGCATCACCTCGACCACGTCGTCGATCTCCAGCCCTTCGGCCGTGACCAGCACGTCCTGTCCGCGGCCGATCGCGTAGACCACGCCGCGCCAGCGGCCGGGCTCGACGGCCTCGCACAGGCGGATATTGAATTCGGTGTCCTGATCCTGGCTATACACCGTCACCAGGTCGCCCACCTGGGGAGTGCGCACCGCTTCTCCGTCGAACGCCCGGGCCACCACGGTCACCGGCGACTGCGTCAGCCCCCTGGCAAATCTTGCACGCATGGTCCGCTCCTCTTTTTGCGATCCAAGTCCAGCTTACAAGAGGCCCGACAAATAACCAGGGATTTCCACCGAAAAGTGGAACCCGGTGCCCTTTGCGCCTGTCAGACGGCGCCGGATAGACAGCGTGCACAGATGCGCCACAATGAAAGCATCGATCATCGAGGAGACCCACCATGGGCAGCAACATACACGTCGTACCGCACGACGAAGGCTGGGATGTGATCCACGAGGGTGCGCGCTATGCGGAATCGCACCACGCCACCCAGGAAGAAGCGGTTGCGGCCGGCACCACGAAGGCGCAGAGCGAGCACGTCGAGCTGCTGATCCACGGCCGCGACGGCCAGATCCGCTCGCGCAGCAGCTTCGGCCACGATCCGCGCAACGTGCCGGGCTGACAGCCGGCGCCAAGACCCAACCACAGGTCAGTACATGCGCATGCCGCGGCCATGGTGGGCTTCCGAAGCCCCGGCCCGCGCCACGCGCAGGTGATTGACCAGGTCCTTCACGCCGAAAATCTCGTCGGCAATATCTTCGATCCGGTACTTCTGCAGCCGGTCCGGAACACTGCCCTCCAGCGTCACCACGCCCTGCTCGACCCGGACTTCGACATCGCTCAGGTCCAGCCGCGCGCTGCGCGAGAGCTGCTCGCACAGGTCTTCGAGAATGCGCTCGTCCGTGCGCTGGTAGTTGCGCGGGCCCACCGGGCGCGCCCGCTGCGGCCCGCCCCGGTAGAGATCCATGCGCTCGTTGTAGCCAGTGAACTGGCGGTAAGGATCGGCCTGGCCCCGGGTGCGCGGCACCGGCGCGTCCGGCGGCAAGCGCTCCGGCCGCCATTCCCACGCCCCGCTGCGCCCGCCAGACTCGTCCGGGTCCACCGGCTCGTCATAGTCGTAGACCCCGTAGGCGCCCACATAGTGACTGCGCATATCGGCTTCAGGCACCGCGCTCTCGTGCCATGGCTGGCCGCGCCAGTTGTCTCTGCGATCCATCGTCGTCTCCGCTTGCCCCGATTCGTCAGTCAGTCTGCGTCCCGCTACTTCTGCCGCGGCGGCACCAGGCCGCGGTCCGGCGCGCGCAATTCGCCCTTGCGCAACTGCCGCACCGCACACGCCAGCGCGCGCGCCACGTTGTCTACCTCGCCCTGCACGCCAGTGTCTTGGTCCAGTGCCACGTGGCTGGTGGCATAGGGCTCGTAGTAGCCGATATACCGGTCCAGCCGCGCCTGCGGGCCCGCGTCGATCAGGCCCATCCAGTCGAGCCAGTCGGCCAGCGCGCGGCGCACGCCCTCGGTGCCGGCCACGTCGCTGTGCACCACCAGCCCGTAGGCGCGCCCGGACAGGTGCTTGGGATAGTCCCAGCCGGACAACTCCATGGCCTTGGCGCGCACCACGTCCTTGCCATGCGTGCTGGTGGGGTCGGGATTGCCGCCGTCGGCACAGACCAGCCGGTCCATCATCAGCTTCAGCGGGCTGGTGGCCTGGTACCAGTACACGGGCGTCACGATCAGCACGCCGTGGCAGGCCGCCCAGCGCGGATAGATCTCGTTCATCCAGTCGTTGACCTGGCCCAGCGCATGGTTGGGATAGCAGCTGCACGGCCAGTGGCACAACGGCATTGCCGTCGACACGCACGCCTTGCACGGATGGATGCGCAGGTCGGCATCCGAAGCGAGGCGGCTCAGGTCGAGCAGGTCGACCTCGATGCCGTCCGCCTCCAGCCGTTCCCGTGCGCGCCCGGCCAGGCGCCAGGACTTCGACATCTCGCCCGGGCAGGTGTAGTCGTTGCGCGCCGCGGCGCACACCAGCAGCACGCGCGACGGCGTGGCGGGATCGGCCTGGCGCTGCTGTGCGCTGCGCACGGCCTCGCTGGCGGCGCGCCACTCGTCGGAGAGCTCGTAGTCCGGATCGGCATGGCCAGGCCCGGCCTTATGCGTGTGGGGTGCCTTGCGGCCTTCCTGATAGGCGTCCCAGGCGATGCGTTCGAGGCGGTCCAGCGCCTCATCCTCCTGCCGGTATGCGGGATCCGCGAAGCGCGCAAGAAAGCGCTGGCGGAAAGTGTCGCGCGCCAGCGGGGCGGTCACCTGGCCCTTGCGCACATCTTCCGGGTTGCCGGGATGGCGCGGCACACGTGGCGCATCCTGCGATGGCCGGGCTGGCTTGGGCGGGTGCTCGGGCATGGCGGTCTCCGTACGGGATGTTGTCCCGCAGACATGCAAGATGAGCGCCATCCCCGGGGGGCATGGATTGCGCGCGGCGCCCTGCGTGGCGGCCGCCCGTGCGTGCAATTCGTTCGATACCTTGTAAGAAATGCGGTCTCGGCCGGCGGCTACGGGCTTGCCCGCGGCGTCCGGTACTGCTGCTGCAGCACGCGAAACAACTCGTGGCTGACCTGCACCCCACGGTACTGGCGGCGCACCACGGCGCGCAGGCGCGAGCCCAGCGCCTGCGCGCGCAGGGCCCGCGCATAGCGCCGCTGCACGGCGTGCTCGCGCTTGCTGACCGCTTGCAGGATGGAACTGTCCGAGCCGTGCTTGCCGATGGCGCGTCCGGTCGAGGCTGCCGTCATGTCAGGCAGCTGCCCCAGGTCAAGCAGGCACGCCTGCAGCTCCCGCGCCGCTTGCGCAAACGCATTGGCGCGGCTGGTGAGCAGCGATTTCAGGTGGGGATTGGCGGCGGCCAACGCTGCGCCGCGGCAGCCAAGCTCGCCTTCGCGCGATGCCGCGATCAGCGCATTGAGCAACAGGATCTTCTTCTTCGCCATGACACACCTGCCCTGGTCCGCGCGCGGACCCGTGAAGTCACCGATCGGGGCCGGCAGCCGCCGGCGGTTGCTCGTTCGCGCCGGACGTGCGCCGCACACCGGGCTCGTGCAAGGATA
>NZ_JFJW01000003.1:28324-97233 GCF_000611125.1 Cupriavidus sp. SK-4 | reverse complement strand
CACCGCGCGCCGCCACTAAGCGCGCGGTGCGAGGCGGGCGGCCATGCCTTGCGGGCCTCGCGCATGCCGCGCAGGTTCATCGCGATCAGCGCCAGCTGCAGGACCACCAGCGCATAGGCGCCGCCGTGCCAGCCCCAGGCAATCCACAGCACGTTGCTGGCAAGGAAGACCCAGAAGCCGGCCCGCCGGCGCGCGGTCCGGCGTGAGCCGACCAGCCAGGTGGCCACCACCGTCACCACCATCGCCGGCCATTGCGCTGCCTCCAGCCACCAGTCCATGCGTCTCCTTCCGCGGTCTTCCCACCGTGCCGGGAACAACACGCGCTGCCAGACAACGGCAAGAAGCGTACCGGCGGGACACCGCGCCCGCATCGGCCCCATTACCCGGCGCGTTCTTTCCATCGGCACGGCGCGCACCGGTAGTTTTTACAAGCAGTAAGGCATCGCGCACATGACATGCCGCGGCGCTTGCCCTTGAGGCGCCTTGGCTAGGCGTGCAATCGGCGACTGGCCGGGCGCGCTGGCACGCACTTCGCATGGCTGTGCCATCCCGCCGGCCGGCCGCGAGGCGCCGGACCGGGATTTTTGTTGCTCCGTCGGAGCGAAACACCGGGAGGATTTTGTGCGGATCTGCCAGATCGACCTGACCGGAACGCCCGATGCCGATGAACACGCGCTCCAGCGCGTGGCGGCACTGGGCTTCGACCACGTACTGATCGGCGGCTGGCCGCACCTGCCCGGCGAAGACGCTTTCGCGGCTTGCGCCCGGCACGGGCTGGCCCCGCTGCTCGACATCTCACTGGACCGCTATGCGGTCGACCACGCCGACGGCGCCGGGCCAGCTCCCGACCCTGGCTGGATCGACAGTGCGGTCCCGGCCTTCGCCCCACACGAGACCGACAGCCACATCCCCGGCGCGCGCCTGCGCTGGCATGACCAGCCCGCGGCCGACGCGCTGGTGCAGTGGTGGGCGGCCCGGCTGCGCCAGGCCTGGGCGTCCGGCGCGGCGGGCTTCTGCTGCCGTGCGCCGGCACGCGTGCCCGGCCGGCATTGGGCCGCGCTGACCGGCACGCTGCGCGGCGATGCGGTGCCGGCACAGGCGCGCGGTGCACCGTGCTTCCTGGCGTGGACGCCGGGACTGACACCGGCGCAACTGGATGACCTGGCGCCGGCCGGGTTCGACGGCGCGTTCTGCTCGCTGCCGTGGTGGGATTTCCGCAGCCCCTGGCTGACCGAGGAAATCGCCCGGCTGCGCCCCTTTGGCCGGGTGCTGGCCGCCCCCGCGCTGGCGCCGGCAAGCCATGACGCGCTCAGCGCGCGGCGTGCGCTATGGACCGCGGCGGCGATCGGCGACGGCATCCTGGTGCCGGCCGGCTTCGAGACCGGCGGCGCGCTGGCACGCGACCCGCTGGCAGCGGCTGGCGCCGCGCATCAGGGCGCGCCGTACGACATCACCCATGAGCTGCTGGAAACCAATACCTGGCTGGCTGCGCGCGATCCGGCACCGGCACTGGCCGTGCGCCTGCTGAGCGGACCCGACGCGCCGCTGACAGTGCTGGCACGGCTGCCCGTGCCGGACGGCGCCTGCGTCCCGCCCGACGCGGCCCGCGACCGTAGCGACCCTGCGGTACCGGACGGCGCTCCCGCCCTGGCAGTGGTGCTCAATCCGGACCCCGCGGCGCCCGGCACGCTGGGCGCCGACCGCGTGCTGAGCGCGCTGCCGCACGCCAGCGCGCACCTGGAATCGTCACTGGGCGGCCCGGGCGGGACTGTCGATGCCAACCACCGGCTCGATGCACTGGCCAGCATCACGCTGGCGCCCGCCGACATCCGCCTCTATGAAGCGCCACCAGTGCCCCTGACGCGGCCCGGCACGCCGGCGGCCGACGCGCGCGCGCCGCACGGCCATGAAACACTTGCCGCCACCGGCCTGGGCAGCGTGGTGGCGGCGATGGAGGCCCCGCGGATCGCCATCGAGCACGTCGAACCCGCCTGCAACGAAGGCCGCTTCGCCGTGCGGCGCGTGGTGGGCGAGCGCGTGACCGTCACTGCCGATATCTGGATGGACGGCCACGACAAGCTTGCCGCCGCGGTGTTGTGGCGTGCGCCGGGCGAGACTGGCTGGCACGAAGCGCCGATGCAGCCCGTGATCAACGACCGCTGGGAAGGCAGCTTCCCGCTGGTGGCGCTGGGCCGGCATGAATTCACGGTCGAGGCCTGGCGCGACACCTTCGCCAGCTGGCTCGACGAGATCGGCAAGAAGCGCGCGGCCGGCCTCAACGTGGCGCTGGAGATCGAGGAAGGCGCGCGGCTGGTGGCCGATGCGCTGCTGCAGCCTGCCAGGAACGGGAAGCAGGGCAATGGCGGGAAGAGAAGCCGGACGGCAACCGCGGACACGGAGCTCTCAGCCATCGTCGACGAACTGATCACCGCTGCCGGCGATGACGCTCGCCGGCAGGAGATCCTGCTGTCGCCACGCACCGCGGCCGCGATGCAGGCGGTGATGGCAACCCCGGCGGGGCGCCCGTTTGCCTCGCGTCATCCGGTGGCCATGCCGGTCGAGGCCGATCGCCTGGCCGCGCGCTACGCCAGCTGGTACGAGCTGTTCCCGCGTTCGCAAAGCAACGACGAGACCCGCCACGGCACCTTCGACGATGTCATCGCCAGGCTGCCCGCGATTCGCGCGATGGGCTTCGACGTGCTCTACTTCACGCCGATCCACCCGATCGGCCGCACCCACCGCAAGGGCCGCAACAACAGCCTGCGTGCCGAGCCGGGCGATCACGGCAGCCCCTACGCCATCGGCGGCAAGGAAGGCGGCCACGATGCGCTGCATCCCGAGCTCGGCACCTTCGAAGACTTCCGCCGCCTGCGCGACGCGGCGGCCAGGCATGGCCTGGAGCTGGCACTGGACTTCGCCATCCAGTGCTCGCCCGACCATCCGTGGTTGAGGGACCACCCCGAATGGTTCGCACACCGCCCCGACGGTTCGCTGCGCTATGCCGAGAACCCGCCCAAGAAATACGAGGACATCGTCAACGTCGATTTCTACGCCGCGCCGCCCGCGGGCGCCGCGCTATGGCAGGCCCTGCGCGACGTGGTGATGTTCTGGGCCGACCAGGGCGTGCGCATCTTCCGCGTCGACAACCCGCACACCAAGCCGCTGCCGTTCTGGGAGTGGATGATCGCCGACGTGCGCGCGCGCCACCCCGACACCATCTTCCTGGCCGAGGCCTTCACCCGGCCGAAGATGATGGCGCGGCTGGCCAAGCTGGGCTTCAGCCAGTCGTACACGTACTTCACCTGGCGCAATGTCAAGTGGGAGCTGACCGAATACCTGACCGAGCTGACCCAAAGCCCGCTGCGCGACTTCTTCCGGCCGCACTTCTTCGTCAACACACCTGACATCAACCCCTACTTCCTGCACCAGGGCGGGCGCCCCGCGTTCCTGATCCGCGCGGCGCTGGCCACGCTGCTGTCGGGGCTGTGGGGCATGTACAGCGGCTTCGAGCTGTGCGAGAGCGCGCCCTTTGTGCTGAACGGCAAGGTGCGCGAGGAATACCTCGATTCCGAGAAATACCAGCTGCGCGTGCGCGACTGGCAGCAGCCCGGCAATATCGTTGCGGAGATCTCACGGCTCAACGAGATCCGCGCCGGGCACCCGGCGCTGCAGAACCACCTGGGGCTGCGCTTCTACCACGCCGGCAGCGACGCGGTGCTGTGGTTCGCGCGCTTCATGCCGGGCACCGACTACCTGTTCGGCGACGACGTGCTGCTGGTGGCGATCAACCTGGACCCGCGCACGGCGCACGAGACCGATATCGAAATCCCGTTGTGGGAATGGGGGCTGCCCGACCAGGCCGGCCTGGCGGTGCACGACCTGATGCACGGCCGGCGCTTCGAGCTGCGCGGCAAGCACCAGCGCATCCGGCTCGATCCGGCGCAACTGCCCTTCACGGTCTGGCATGTGCGCCCGCTGGAGCGTCCCGCCCCCCGCCCACCCGCAGCGCCGGCCTCGACCGACCCGCACGGCGCCTGACAGGCATACGTGGAGACACGGATGAAACGCCTTACCGAAACCGGCAGTGCCGCCCTGCTCAACGCCGATCCGCTCTGGTACAAGGACGCGGTCATCTACCAGCTCCACATCAAGTCCTTCTACGACGCCAACGGCGACGGCGTGGGCGATTTTGCCGGGCTGCTGGCCAAGCTCGACTACCTGGTCAACCTGGGCGTGGACACCGTCTGGCTGCTGCCGTTCTACCCGTCGCCGCGACGCGACGACGGCTACGACATCGCCGACTACCGCAACGTCCACCCCGACTACGGCACGCTGGCCGAGGCGCGCCGCTTTATCGCCGCGGCGCACGCGCGCGGGCTGCGCGTGATCACCGAGCTGGTGATCAACCACACCTCCGACCAGCACCCGTGGTTCCAGCGTGCGCGCAACGCCAAGCCCGGCTCGGCGGCGCGGCGCTACTACGTGTGGTCGGACCATGACCAGGCCTACGCCGGCACCCGCATCATCTTCTGCGACACCGAGAAGTCCAACTGGAGCTGGGACCCGGTGGCGGGCGCCTACTTCTGGCACCGCTTCTACTCGCACCAGCCGGACCTGAACTTCGACAACCCGCAGGTGCTCAACGAGGTGCTGTCGGTAATGCGCTACTGGCTCGACATGGGCGTCGACGGGCTGCGCCTGGACGCTGTGCCCTACCTGGTCGAGCGCGAGGGCACCAGCAACGAGAACCTGCCCGAGACCCATGCCGTCATCCGCCATATCCGCGCCCACCTGGACGCGCGCTTCCCCGGCCGCATGCTGCTGGCAGAAGCCAATATGTGGCCGGAGGACGCGCAGCAGTACTTCGGCCTGACCGGGCCCGAGCCGGAGGGCGACGAATGCCACATGGCCTTCCATTTCCCGCTGATGCCGCGCATGTACATGGCGATCGCGCGTGAAGACCGTTTCCCGATCACCGACATCATGCGCCAGACGCCGGAGGTGCCGCCCAACTGCCAGTGGGCCATCTTCCTGCGCAACCATGACGAGCTGACGCTGGAGATGGTGACCAGCAGCGAGCGCGACTACCTGTGGGAGGTCTACGCCACCGACCGGCGTGCGCGCATCAACCTGGGCATCCGCCGCCGCCTGGCGCCGCTGATGGAGCGCGACCGCCGCCGCATCGAGCTGATGAACAGCCTGCTGTTCTCGATGCCGGGCACGCCGGTGATCTACTACGGCGACGAGATCGGCATGGGCGACAACATCCACCTGGGCGACCGCGACGGCGTGCGCACGCCGATGCAGTGGTCGCCCGACCGCAACGGCGGCTTCTCGCACGCCGACCCCGAGCGCCTGGTGCTGCCGCCGCTGCAAGGCCCGCTATATGGCTACGAGGCCGTCAACGTCGAGGCACAGGCGCGCGACCCGCATTCGCTGCTGAACTGGATGCGGCGCATGCTGGCGCTGCGGCGCAAGCACCGCGCCTTTGGCCGCGGCACGCTGCGCTTCCTGTTTCCCGGCAACCGCAAGATCCTGGCCTACCTGCGCGAGTACGAAGACGAGCACATCATGTGTGTGGCCAACCTGTCGCGCGCGCCGCAGGCCGTCGAACTGGACCTGTCCGCCTTCAACGGCCGCGTGCCAGTGGAGATGATGGGCGCCACGCCGTTTCCGGCCATCGGCACGCTGACCTACCTGCTGACGCTGCCGCCTTACGGCTTCTACTGGTTCGTACTCAGTGACGAGGCGCAGCCCCCGTCGTGGCACGTGGAAGCACCCGAGCAGATGCCGGACCAGATCACCCTGGTTTTGCAGAACACGAGCCGGCCGGAGCTGACCGACGCCTCGCGCCGCATCATGGCCAGCGACGTGCTGCCGCACTACATCGGCCGGCGCCGCTGGTTCGGCGCCAAGCATGAGCGCATCGAGCGCATCGACCTGGCCTATGTGCTGCCATTTGCGCGCGGCAGCAGCGGCGAAGATGTCTACCTGGCCGAGGTCGAGGTGGTCCTGCCTGGCCGCACCGAACGCTACCAGCTGCCGCTGGGCATCATGTGGGACCGGGAGAGCGCCGACAGCGTGTCGCAGCTGGCACATGGCCTGTCGATGGCGCGCGTGCGCCAGGGCAGCCGCGTGGGGCTGGCCACCGACGGTTTCGTGGTCGAGCCCTTTGCGCGCGAGGTGGTGCGCGCGCTGCGCGATGACGTGCAGATGCATGCCGGCAACGACATCATCCACTTCCGCGCCGAACCCGGCCTGGCCGCGCTGGAACTGGAGCGCGACCCGATCGAATACATGTCGGCCGAGCAGTCCAACAGCTCGCTGTCCTACAACAACACCGCCGTGCTCAAAATGGTGCGCCGGGTCTCTGGCGGCATCCACCCCGAGGCCGAGATGACGCGCTACCTGACCGCACAGGGCTATGCGCACGCGGCGCCGCTGCTGGGCGAGGTGGTGCGCACCGGCCCGGATGGCGTGCCGCATACGCTGATGCTGCTGCAGGGCTATGTCCTGAACCAGGGCAATGGCTGGGACTGGACCCTGGACTACCTGGGCCGCGCCATCGATGACGCGCTGCCCTCGCAGGAGAGCGAGGACGAGTTTGCCGAGGCCATGAACGGCTATGCCGCGCTGGCTGGCACGCTCGGCCGCCGGCTGGCCGAGCTCCATGCGGTGCTGGCACGGCCCAGCGGCGACGACGCCTTCGCGCCGTTGCCGGCCACCGCAGGCGATGCGCGCGCGTGGGCCGAGCAAGCCATGCGTGCGCTGCAGCGCGCGCTGACGCGGCTTGAGCCTGCGCCCGCCACCGTGCCGGGACCGGTGCGCCAGGCCTTCGAGGCCGACGTGCAGACCCTGGTGGCCGCGCGCGACGCGCTGCCCGCTCTGGTCGAACAGCTCGCCGCTGCCGCGCCGGGCAGCCTGCAGACGCGCATCCACGGCGACTTCCACCTGGGCCAGGTGCTGATTGCGCAGAACGACACCTACCTGGTCGACTTCGAAGGCGAGCCCGGCCTGCCGCTGGACTGGCGCCGGCGCAAGACCTCGCCGCTGCGCGATGTGGCCGGGCTGCTACGCTCGCTGGACTACGCCGCGGCCACGGTCGGCACCGACCGCCAGGAGCGCACCCACAGCGAACTGCCGCCGCAACTGGCCGAACGCCGCGCGGTGCTGCTGGAGCGCTTCCGTAGCACCGCCAGCGAAGCCTTCCTGAACTGCTACCACCTGCACATGCAGGACTCGGGCACACCCTGGGCCGCGCCCGGCCAGCTGCAGCCATTGCTGGACCTGTTCCTGCTGGAACGGGCGGCCTATGAGGTCGACTACGAAGCCGCCAACCGCGTGGCATGGATCGACCTGCCGGTCAGCGGCCTGGCGCGCCTGCTGCGCAAGCTGCTGGCGCCGGGAGACCAGCCATGACCCCCGCCCATGGCACGCAGCCCGGCATGCTGCCGGGCCACGAGCTCGAGGCCTTGCTTGGTGCCCGCCATCATGACCCGTTTGCCGTGCTGGGCCCGCACCCTGACGGCGACAGCACGCTGGTGCGCGCCTGCCTGCCAGGGGCGGCGTCGGTGCAGCTGACCGATGCGGGCGGCACGCCACTGGCAGAGATGGCGCGGCTGCATGGCGGCGGCGTCTTCGCCGCGCGGCTGCCGCGCGAATACAAGGGCAGTGCGCCCGATTACCGGCTGCGCGTGCAATGGTCCGACGGCACCGGGCAGTGCAGCGCCGACCCTTACGCCTTTGGCCTCCTGCTGGGCGAGCTGGACCTGCACCTGATCGCCGAGGGCCGCCACTTCGAGCTGGGCGCCTGCCTGGGCGCGCAGTGGCAGCGCGTGGACGGCATTGACGGCGTGCGCTTTGCCGTGTGGGCGCCGAACGCGCAGCGGGTCTCGGTGATCGCTGACTTCAACGGCTGGCACCCGGCGCGGCACCCGATGCGGCTGCGCCACCCCAGCGGCATCTGGGAGCTGTTCATCCCCGCCGCGCTGGGCGCGCAGCCCGGCAGCCGCTACAAGTACGACCTGCTCGACCCGCACGGCACCGAGCTGCCGGACAAGGCCGACCCGCTCGCGCTGGCCACCGAGGCGCCCCCCGCCACCGCCTCGGTGGTGGCCGGACCGGACCAGGGCGCGCCCCCCTTCGCCTGGCATGACGCCGACTGGATGGCGCGCCGCGGCGGCGCCGATCCCTATGCCGCGCCGATGTCCGTCTATGAAATCCATGCCCTGTCATGGCTGCAGGCGGCCAACGACCCGCAGCGCGGCTGGGAAATCCTGGCCGAGAGGCTGGTGCCGTACGTGCAGGAACTGGGCTTTACCCATATCGAGCTGCTGCCCATCACCGAGCACCCGTTTGGCGGCTCCTGGGGCTACCAGCCGCTGTCGCTGTACGCGCCCACCGCGCGGCTGGGGCCGCCGCAGGCCTTCGCCGCGTTTATCGACCGCTGCCACCAGGCCGGCATCGGCGTGATCCTGGACTGGGTGCCCGCGCACTTCCCGACCGATCCGCACGGGCTGGCGCGCTTCGATGGCACCGCGCTGTATGAGCACAAGGACCCGCGCGAAGGCTTCCACCAGGACTGGAACACCCTGATCTACAACCTCGGCCGCAACGAGGTGCGCGGCTTCCTGCTGGCCGGCGCGCTGCACTGGCTGGAGCACTTCCACGCCGACGGCCTGCGCGTGGACGCGGTGGCATCCATGCTCTACCGCGACTACAGCCGCGAGCCCGGCCAGTGGGTGCCGAACCGCTTCGGCGGCCGCGAAAACCTGGAAGCCGTCGACTTCCTGCGCGAACTGAACGCCGTGGTCCACGAACGCTGCCCCGGTGCGCTGACCATCGCCGAAGAATCCACCGCGTGGCCCGGCGTGACCGCCAGCGTCGCCAGCGGCGGGCTTGGCTTCGACTTCAAGTGGAACATGGGCTGGATGCACGACACGCTGCATTACCTCGGCCACGAGCCCGTCCATCGCGCCTGGCACCACCAGGACATGACCTTCGGGCTGGTCTATGCGTGGTCCGAGGCCTTCGTGCTGCCGCTGTCGCATGACGAGGTGGTGCACGGCAAGGGCTCGATGATCGGCAAGGTGCCCGGCGACGAGTGGCAGCGCTTTGCCGGCCTGCGCGCCTACTACGGCTTCATGTGGGCGCACCCGGGCAAGAAGCTGCTGTTCATGGGCGGCGAGCTGGCGCAGTGGCAGGAATGGAACCACGATGCCGAGCTTGACTGGGCCTTGCTGGACCACCCCATGCACCGCGGCATGCACACGCTGGTGCGCGACCTGAACCGCCTCTACCGGGAGCTGCCCGCGCTGCATGCGCTGGACCACCGCCCCGAAGGCTTCCACTGGGTGGTGGGCGACGACAACCACAACAGCGTGTTCGCGTGGCTGCGCCGCGCGGGCCCTTACAGCCGCGAGGTGGTGCTGGTGGTGGTCAACATGACCCCGGTGCCGCGCTATGGCTACCGGCTTGGGGTCCCGTACGCCGGCGCCTGGCAGGAATGCCTGAATACCGATGCCGCCGTGTATGGCGGCAGCAACGTCGGCAACGGCGGCG
Source organism: Cupriavidus sp. SK-4 (assembly GCF_000611125.1). NCBI lineage: Bacteria > Pseudomonadati > Pseudomonadota > Betaproteobacteria > Burkholderiales > Burkholderiaceae > Cupriavidus > Cupriavidus sp. SK-4. Next base: position 87,672 of record NZ_JFJW01000003.1, on the reverse strand, counting down.
CGGTAGCGGCGGTGGACGTGCCTTCGCACGGGCAGCCGGCTTCGCTCGCGCTGACGCTGCCGCCGCTGGCCACGCTGGTGCTGCGCTTCGATCCAGGTGGCGGCGTCCAGGGCGCATCGACATGAGCCGCCAGTTCGCGGACCGGCTGCTGCCGGGCAAGCCGTATCCTCTGGGAGCCCACTGGGACGGCCTGGGTGTCAATTTCGCGGTGTTCTCGGCGCATGCTGCGCGCATCGACCTGTGCCTGTTCTCCGACAACGGGCGCAAGGAGCTGGCGCGCCTGCGACTGCCGGAATGCACCGACGAGATCTGGCACGGCTACCTGCCCAATGCGGCGCTCGGCACGCTGTACGGTTACCGCGCGCACGGCCCCTACGATCCCGCGCACGGCCACCGCTTCAACCCGCACAAGCTGCTGCTGGACCCGTATGCGCGCCAGTTGAGCGGCCCGGTGCGCTGGTCCGATGCGCTGTTCGGCTACCGCCTGCAAAGTGCGCGCGGCGACCTGACACCAGACCGCCGCGACAGCGCTCCCACCATGCCCAAGGCGGTGGTGGTGGACGAAAGCTTCCACTGGGGCGACGACCGCCCGCCCGCGGTGCCGTGGCCGTCCACCGTCATCTATGAAGCCCACCTGCGCGGCCTGTCGATGCTGCGCGGCGACCTGCTGCCCAACCTGCGCGGTTCCTTCGCCGCACTGTGCGACCCGCGCTTTATCGACCACCTGGTGCAGCTCGGCATCACCACCGTCGAGCTGCTGCCGATCCACGCCATCCTGCAGGACCGCTTCCTGTTGGAACGCGGACTGCGCAACTACTGGGGCTACAACACCATGGCGTACTTCGCGCCCGAGCCCGCCTACCTGGGCACCGGGCAACTGCAGGAATTCAAGGTGGCGATGCGGCGCCTGCACGCCGCCGGCATCGAAGTGATCCTGGACGTGGTCTACAACCATACCTGCGAGGGCAACGAGCTGGGGCCGACGGTGTCGTGGCGCGGGCTGGACAACGCCAGCTACTACCGGCTGGTGCCGGGCGACGAGCGCCACTACATCAACGACACCGGCTGCGGCAATACGCTCAACCTGTCGCATCCGCGCGTGCTGCAGATGGTGATGGACTCGTTGCGCTACTGGGTGCAGTGCTACCACGTCGATGGCTTCCGCTTCGACCTGGGCACCACCCTCGGGCGCGAGGGCAACGGCTTCGATGCGGGCTCCGGCTTTTTCGATGCGCTGATGCAGGATCCGGTGCTGAGCCGAGTCAAGCTGATCTCCGAGCCCTGGGACCTGGGCCCGGGCGGCTACCAGCTCGGCAACCACCCGCCCGGCTTTGCCGAGTGGAACGACAAGTTCCGCGACGTGGCGCGCCGCTTCTGGCGCGGCGACGCCGGCCACCGCGGCGAACTGGCGGCGCGGCTGGCGGCCTCGGCCGACCTCTTCGACCGCCGCCACCGGCGCCCGTGGGCCAGCATCAACTTCATCACCGCGCACGACGGCTTCACGCTGGCCGACCTGGTCAGCTACAGCAGCAAGCACAACGAGGCCAACGGCGAAGACAACCGCGACGGCACCGACGACAACGCCAGCGCCAACTGGAGCCCCGACGGCAGCATCGAAGGCCCCACCGACGACCCCGCCATCCTGGCCTGCCGCGCGCACGTGGCGCAGGCGCTGATGGCCACGCTGCTGCTGTCGCAGGGCACGCCGATGCTGACCGCCGGCGATGAATGGGGCCGTAGCCAGCAAGGCAACAACAACGCCTACTGCCAGGACGACGAGATCTCGTGGCTGGACTGGAAGCAGGCCCAGACGCCCGGCGCGCAGCCGCTGCAGCACATGGTGCGCCGCCTGCTGGCCCTGCGTCGGCGGCTGCACTCCCTGGCCGGCGACCGCTTCGCGCACGGGCGCGAGGAGCCGGCGCAGGGCATTGCCGATATTGCCTGGTTCGATACCGACGGCAAGCCGCCCACCCCCGAGGAATGGGCCGACCCCGAGATCCGCACGCTCGCGCTGCGCCGCGCGGCCGCGCCGCCCCAACCCGAGCGTGCGCAGCTGGGCTCGCTGGCGCAAGACGAAGAGAGCGATGCCGGCGCCGTGCAGGTAACCTTGCTGCTGCTCAACGCCGGCGATGCCGAGGCATCTTTCCTGCTGCCCGAGCCCGCGCTGGCCTGGACGCTGCTGTTCGACAGCAGCCGGCCCGACGCCACCGAGGCCGAACTCGCGGGCGAGGCGGTCGCCGACAGCCAGGCGGTGGCGGGGCACTCGCTGGTGCTGCTGGCGGCCCCGGCCCGCAGCCGCCAGAGCGCGCCCCAGGAAAGCCCGCCCCTGGGCGCGCCACAGGAGGCACAAGCATGAGCCGGCGCGCCACCCGCCACGACGCGCCCACGCCGCTGCATGCGCTGGCGCTGCGCGCAGGCCTGCTGCCCCGGTGGACGGATGCCTGGAACCAGCCCCAGACTGTCTCAGACGCCGCGCTGCTGCGCGTGCTGGACGGCCTGGGCCTGCCCGGCGCCACCACTGGCCAGTGCGAAGCGTCGCGCGCATGGCTTGCCTCCGATGACGCCGCGCATGCACTGCCGCCGCTGGTCACCGCCGAGCGCGGCATGCCGGTGGCGGTGCCGTGGCCGCATACCCTGCCGCAGCGGTCCTACCGGCTGACGCTGGAAGACGGCGCCATCGTCACCGGCACCGCGGTGCGTGGCAACGATGGCAGCGCGCGCGACAGCGACGGCACCATGCTGCTGCCCGCCATCGACGTATGCGGCTACCACCGCCTGGACCTGGGCGATGCGCACACCGTGCTGGCGATCGCGCCGCCGCGCTGCTACGGCGTTGCCGATGCGCTGCGGCACGCCGGCCGCGCGGGCGAACTGACCCGGCCCTGGGGCCTGGCAGTGCAGCTCTACGGCCTGCGCCGTGGCGCGCCCTGCGGCATGGGCGACCTGAGCGCGCTGGCGCAGTGCTGCATCAGCGCGGCCGGCGCCAGCGCCGACGCCGTGGCCATCAACCCGCTGCACGCCGGCTTTGCCGCCCTGCCAGAGCGCTATAGCCCGTATGCGCCATCCAGCCGCCTGTTCCTGAATCCGCTCTATGCCGACCCCGCCGTGCAATTCGGGCAGGCCGCGGTAAACTGGGCCGTCGCCGCGCTCGGCGCGGGCGAGTCGCTGCAAGCACTGGAAGCCCGCAGCGAGATCGACTGGATCAGGCTGACGCCACTGCGCTATGCCATCCTGCGGTGGCTATGGGAGCGCAGCGAAGCGCTGCTGCCGCGCGCGGCGCTCGATGACTGCGCCGCCTTTCGCGCACGCGGCGGCACCGCGTTGCACGCGCACGCCTGCTACGAGGCCATCCAGGCCCGACGGCTGGCCGACAGCGCCAACGGCATGAACCACAACCCCGCGCCTGACTGGCGCTGCTGGCCGGTCACGCTGCGCGCGCCCGGCGATGCCGCCGTGGCGGCCTTTGCACAGGCTCATGCCGATGAGGTCGCCTATCACGCTTTCCTGCAATGGATCGCGGCCGACGGCATGGCACGCGCGCAGCGTGCGGCGCGCAGCGCGGGCATGGCGGTCGGCATCGTCTCCGACCTGGCGGTGGGCGCCGACCCTGGCGGCAGCCAGGCCTGGACGCGGCAACAGGAAATCCTGGCGGGCTTCCATGCCGGCGCGCCGCCGGACCTGTACAACCCGCTCGGGCAGGACTGGGGTGTGGCGGTGTTCTCGCCGCGCGGGCTGCGCCGCCGCGGCTACGCGGCCTTCCTGGAAATGCTGCGCGCCAACCTGGCCCATGCCGGCGGGTTGCGCATCGACCATGTGCTAGGCCTGGCACGCATGTGGCTGGTGCCGGCCGGCGCCCCGGCCAGCGAAGGCGCCTACCTGCGCTATCCGCTGCAGGACATGTTGCGGCTGGTGGCGCTGGAATCATGGCGGCACCGCGCGATCATCATCGGCGAAAACCTTGGCACGGTGCCGCCGGAGCTGAATGCGGCACTGTCGGCGCGTGGCGTGCTGGGCATCGATGTGCTGTGGTTCCAGCGCGAAGAGAGCGCGCCAGCCGATGCGGCCGAGGCAGCTCAGCGGGTGCCCGCCCCTGCGCCCGACACCGTGCCGGCCTTCCTGCCTCCCGCCGCCTGGCCGCCCGATGCCGTCTCCACCACCTCGACGCACGATCTCCCCACAGTCACCGGCTGGTGGGCCGGCCGCGACCTTGCGTGGCGCGACCGGCTGCACCTGCTGGCGCCCGGCGAAACCCTCGCAGCGATGCAGGCCGGCCGTGCGCGCGAGCGCGGCGCGCTATGGCAGGCGCTGTGCGAAGCGGGGCTGTGCAGCGGCGCCGTGCCGGGCCCCGCCCATGCCCCGCTCGATGCCGTGCTGGCGTGGCTGGGCACGGCGCGCACCGCCATGCGCCTGGTGCCGCTGGAGGACCTGCTGGGCGAAGCCGAGCAGCCCAACCTGCCCGGCACCACCAGCGTCCATCCCAACTGGCAGCGCCGGCTCGACGTCGATGTACGTGCGCTGTTCGATACCCCGGCGGTGCAGGCGCGGGCCGACGCCCTGCGCGGCGGCCGGCATGGCGCACGCCATCCGCCGCCACGCGCGTAGCCACGGGTCGCCCGCGAAATGTGCAGCTTGCAAGACCAGCGCCGCGATCTCCCTGCAGGGATTGCTCCATCCACTAAGCTTGACCCACGCACATGCGCAGGAGCCTCGCCATGAAGGAATCTGTCCGGCCCGAGCATGCCGATGACACCCGTACCGCCCTGTCCGGCGCCAGCCTGCGCCGGGCCTTCCTCGACCACGTCTTCCATACCCAGGGCAAGCTGCCCGGCCACGCCAGCCAGAACGACCTCTACCAGGCCGCGGCGCATACCGTGCGCGACCGCCTGGTGCAGCGCTGGATCAGCACCGCCGAAGCCTACCTGGGCCAGCCCTCGCGCACCGTCGCCTACCTGTCGGCGGAATTCCTGATGGGCCCGCACCTGGGCAACAACCTGATCAACCTGGGCATCTTCGACGAGGTGCGCGAGGCCATGGCCGCTGCCGGGCTGGACCTCGACCGCATCCTGGAGCAAGAGGTCGAGCCGGGGCTGGGAAATGGCGGCCTCGGCCGGCTGGCGGCCTGCTTCATGGATTCGCTGGCGACACTGGAAATCCCCGCGCTCGGCTATGGCATCCGCTACGAGTACGGCATCTTCCAGCAGACCATCATCGACGGCATGCAGGTGGAATCCACCGACACCTGGCTGCGCAACGGCAACCCCTGGGAGATCCAGCGCTCGGAGTGGGCGGTGCAGGTGCGCCTGGGCGGCCACACCGAGCACTACACCGACGACCGCGGCCACTACCGCGTACGCTGGGTGCCGGCCAAGACCGTGGTGGGCGTGCCGTTCGACTCGCCGATCCTGGGCTACCGCGTCAATACCGTGAACACCCTGCGGCTGTGGCGCGCAGACGCCACAGAGGCGTTCGACTTCCATACCTTCAACCGCGGCGACTACCTGGGCGCGGTCAGCAAGAAGGTCACTTCCGAGAACCTGACCAAGGTCCTCTACCCCAACGACGAGACCAGCCAGGGCAAGGAGCTGCGGCTGGAGCAGCAATACTTCTTCGTCGCCTGTTCGCTGCAGGACATGCTGCGGCTGCTCGCCGTCGACGGCATCCCGGTGACGCGCTTCCACGAGAAGTTCGCGGTGCAGCTGAACGACACCCACCCGGCCGTGGGCATTGCCGAGCTGATGCGGCTGCTGGTCGACGACCATGACCTGCCCTGGAACGAGGCCTGGCACATCACGCAGAATGCCTTTGCCTACACCAACCACACGCTGCTGCCCGAGGCGCTGGAGCAGTGGCCGCTGCCGCTGTTTGCCCGCGTGCTGCCGCGCCATCTTGAGATCATCCTGGAGATCAACGCGCGCTTGCTGGACGAGGTGCGGATCCGCTTCTACGGCGACGAATCGCGCCTGGCGCGGCTGTCGCTGATCAATGAGCACGGCGAACGGCAGGTGCGCATGGCCAACCTGGCGTGCGTGGGCAGCCACGCCATCAACGGCGTAGCCGAGCTGCACTCACGGCTGATGCGCGAGGACGTGCTCAAGGATTTCTACGAGATGTGGCCGGAGAAGTTCACCAGCATCACCAATGGCGTGACGCCGCGGCGCTGGCTGGCGTTGTCCAATCCGCGCCTGACGCGGCTGGTGTCGGACGCGATCGGCGACGGCTGGATCTCCGACCTGGCGCAGATCCGCGCGCTCGAGCCGTATGCCGAGGACGCGGGCTTTCGCGAACAATGGCATGCCGCGCGGCACCAGAACAAGGTGGCGCTGACCGAGCTGGTCCGCGACACCACCGGCGTGGTGGTGGACCCTTCTTCCATGTTCGACGTGATGGTCAAGCGCATCCACGAATACAAGCGCCAGCACCTGGCGGTGCTGCATGTGATCGCGCTGTACCACCGCATCAAGTCCGACCCCGGCACCGAGATCCAGCCGCGCACCTTCCTGTTCGGCGGCAAGGCGGCACCGGGCTACGCCTATGCCAAGCTGATGATCCGCTTCATCACCTCGGTGGCCGACGTGGTCAACCGCGACCCGCAGGTGCGCGACCGGCTCAAGGTGGTGTTCCTGCCCAACTTCAATGTCACCTACGGGCAGCGCATCTACCCGGCGGCCGACCTGGCCGAGCAGATCTCGCTGGCGGGCAAGGAAGCGTCCGGCACCGGCAACATGAAGTTCGCGATGAATGGCGCACTCAATATCGGCACCATGGACGGCGCCAACATCGAGCTGCGCGAAGCCGTGGGCAACGACAACTTCTTCCCGTTCGGCCTGACCGCGCCGGAGGTCTATGCGCTGCGTGCAAGCGGCTATGACCCTGCCGCCTACTACCACAGCAACCCGCAGCTGCGCGCGGTGATCGACCTGGTCCAGCAAGGCTTCTTCTCGCGCGGCGACCCGGCGCTGTTCCGTCCACTGTTCAACCCGCAGCAGGGGCACGACCCCTACCTGCTGATGGCCGACTTCGCCTCATACATCGAGTGCCAGGAGAAAGTCTCCCAGGCCTTTGCCGAGCCGGCGCGCTGGCAACGCATGTCGGTGCTGTCGTGCGCGCGCTCCGGGCGCTTTTCGTCGGACCGGGCGATCCGCGAGTATTGCGAGCGCATCTGGCACATCGAGCCGGTGCCGGTGCGGCTGCTGCACCGCGCCAGCGGTGCGCCGTGGCAGACTGAATCTCCCGTGCGCGCCGCGTAAGAGGTGTGGCGGGCACTGCGGGCGTGGGCTAGCGCACGTCCGCGGTGCCCTGGTAGTTTCTACAATGGCCCATGTAACAAAGCCCGCGCTGGCGGTTGCCCCGCCAGCATGCGGCCTCGCAAAGCGTTGTTCTGCGGGCATGGAGTTCGCATTGGACCAGCACCGGCCATCCGGCCGGCTCTCCCTTCGCACTTCCCACAGCCGTCCCGAAGCCAGGAGCCGAATTTGCACGCCAACCCGTTCCTTCTCGCCCCCGGCGCCCGCTCCGCCATGCCCAGCCTGGCCCCGCACGACTGCTTTGCGGCGCCCTCTGCCGCCGGGCAGCCAGGCCTGCCCGGCAACGACGATGCTGCGCACGACTACCTGTTCGGGCCGGCCTGGCTGCCGGATGGCCGCGTGCGGTTCCGGCTGTGGGCGCCGGACGCAGCCGAGCAAGGCCAGGCGGTACGGCTGGAGATCGCCGGGCTCGGTCCGGTGCACATGGCGGCCGGCGCCAACGGCTGGTTCGAGGCCATCGTTGCGTGCAGCAAAGGGGCACGCTACTGGTTCCGGCTTGACGACGGCACCACCGTGCCCGACCCGGCCTCGCGCTGGCAGGCCGACGATGTGCACGGGCCCAGCATCGTGCCCGCGCCCGACGCCGCCGGCGCCTTTGCGTGGGCCTGTCCGGACTGGCGCGGGCGCCCCTGGCATGAAGCCATCGTCTATGAGTTGCACGTGGGCCTGTGCGGCGGCTTTATCGGCGCGGCGCAGCAGCTGCCGCGGCTGGCGGCGCTGGGCTTCACCGCGGTCGAGCTGATGCCGGTGGCGGAGTTCCCCGGCGCGCGCAACTGGGGCTATGACGGCGTGCTGCCGTTCGCGCCGGAGTCCGCCTACGGCACCCCGGACGAGCTGCGCACGCTGGTGGACCGCGCCCACCAGCTCGGCATGATGGTGCTGCTGGACGTGGTCTACAACCACTTCGGGCCGGAGGGCAACTACCTGCACCGCTACGCCAGCGCGTTCTTCCGCGCAGACCGGCAGACCCCGTGGGGGCCGGCCATCGATTTCCGCCGGCCGCAGGTGCGGCGCTTCTTCACCGAGAACGCGCGCTACTGGCTGGAACAGTTCCGCTTCGACGGCCTGCGCCTCGACGCCGTGCACGCGATCGAGGACGAAGGCTGGCTGGCGGCGCTGCCCGGCGAGCTGCGCACCATGCTGGCCGAAGGCGAAGGCGCCAGCCGCCATCTCCACCTGGTACTGGAGAACGACAACAACGATGCCGAACTGCTGGCCAAGGGCTACGACGCACAGTGGAACGATGATGCCCACCATGCCCTGCACGTGCTGCTGACCGGCGAGGGCGACGGCTACTACTGCGACTACACCAGCTGCGCCGATGAGGGCGAGGATGCGGCTGCGGGACGCGGCGAGCCCGCGCTGCGCCACCTTGCGCGCGTGCTCGGCGAAGGCTTTGCCTACCAGGGCGAGCTGTCGGCACACCGCTCTGCCGCCGCGCCGGACGTGCCGCCAAGCGCGGACAGCGTGCGCCGCGGCCAGCCCAGCGCGCACCTGCCGCCCACGGCCTTCGTCTGCTTCCTGCAGAACCACGACCAGACCGGCAACCGCGCACTGGGCGACCGGCTGGCCGGCCTGGCGGACCGTAATGCGCTGCGCGCAGCGGTGGCGCTGCAGCTGCTGTGCCCGCAGGTGCCGCTGGTGTTCATGGGCGAGGAAACCGGCACGCAGCGGCCCTTCCTCTACTTCACCAGCCACCCGCCCGAACTGGCACAGGCCGTGCGCGACGGCCGGCGCCGCGAGTTTGCGGCTTCCGCGGCATTCCGCGACGATGCGCGCGCCGCGGCCATCCCCGACCCCAACGACCCGGCCACCTTCGAGGCGTCGCGCCCCGAGCTGGAGGACGACGGCGACTGGACACCGTACTACCGCGAACTGCTCTCGGTGCGCCGCCGTGAACTGCTGGACCGGCTGGCCGGCTGCCAGTCCGCCGGCGTCGATATCCTGGGCCCGGCCGCGCTCTGCGCACGCTGGCGGCTGATGGACGGCATGGAGCTGAGCCTGTGGCTGAACCTGGGCAGCGAAGCCGTGCCATGCATGCGCCCGTGCCACGACATGAGCGCGGCGCTGCATGAAAGCCTGCCCGGCGCCGCGGCCGAGCTGTCCGCCGGCATGCTGCCGCCGTTGGCCTGCGTCGCCACCGTGTGCGAGCCCGCCGTGGCGCGCGCCAGATAATGCCCGCCGGCTTGCCGGAATCCCTGCCAGGCAGCCATGGCGGCGGCGACCATGACCTGCCGCGCGCCACCGCCCGGCTGCAGCTGCACCCGGGCTTCACCTTTGCCGATGCCGCCGCCGTGGTTGACTACTACGCCGCGCTCGGCGTCAGCCACCTGTACCTGTCGCCAGTGTGCGGTGCGCGCCCGGGCTCCACCCATGGCTACGATGTCACCGACTTCACCCGCGTGCGCGACGAGCTGGGCGGCGAGCCCGGCCTGAAAGCGCTGGCCGGGCGCGCCCGCGCCGCCGGCCTCGGCCTGGTGCTGGACATCGTGCCCAACCACATGGCGGCCGACCCCACCCACAACCACTGGTGGCGCGACGTGCTGACCCACGGACGCGCCAGCCGCTGCGCCGCCAGCTTCGACATCGACTGGACCCCGCGCGACCCGGCCCTGCATGGCAAGGTGCTGCTGCCGATGCTGGGCCAGTCCTACTGGGACACGCTGGTGGCGGGCGAGCTGCAATGGGTGCCTGCAAGCGCAGACGATGCCGCCCACCTGCGCTACTTCGAGCACTCGCTGCCGCTGGCGCCGGGCAGTGTGGATGCCGCAGCCGCAACCCAGCCCGGCTGGTACGACCCCACGCAGGCCGAAGGCCGCACCCGGCTGCACGCACTGCTGGAACGCCAGCACTACCGGCTGGCCTGGTGGCGCACCGCCGCCGCGGCACTGAACTGGCGGCGTTTTTTCGAGATCAGCGATCTCGTCGGCGTGCGCGAGGAAGACCCGCAGGTATTCGACGCCGTCCACGCGCTGGTCTTCCGCCTGCTGCGCGAAGGCTGGATCGACGGCGTGCGTGTCGATCATGTCGACGGCCTGGCCGATCCTGCCGGCTACTGCCGCCGGCTGCGCGCCGAGCTGGACCGGCACGCCGCCGCGCGCCCGCCGTTGCTGCGGCTGGCGCACCCGTGGCTGGTGGTCGAAAAGATCCTGGGTCCGCGCGAACGGCTGGCGCCGGACTGGCAGGTGGATGGCACGACAGGCTACGACTTCATGGACGACGTTGCCGCCGTGCTGCACGACGGCAACGGCGAGGCGCCGCTGGGCGCGCTGTGGGCGTCGGCCAGCGGCGATGCGCGCCCGTATGCCGCCCATGTCGCAGCGGCGCGGCGCCAGGTGCTGGAGCGGCACCTGGTGACCGAGTACGAAGGCGCCGCCGCCTGCCTGCACGACTGCGCGAAGCAGGAGCCTGGCACGCGCGACCTGACACGTGCGGCGCTGCGGCGCGCGCTGGCCGCGCTGATGGCGGCAGTGCCCGTCTACCGCAGCTACTTTGACGCGCAACCCGGCGCGCGCGACGCCTCGGCCGCACAGGCCGACGACGTCATGCTGGACCAGGCCATGCAGGCGGCGCGCACCGGCCTGGCCCCGGACGAGGCCGTGGCACTGGCCTTTATCGACGGCTGCCTGCGCACCCCAGCCCCGCCCGACAGCGAAACCGGCGTGCTGCGCCGCCGCCTGCAGCAACTGATGCCCGCCCTGGCAGCCAAGGCCGGTGAGGACACCGCGTTCTACCGCTACGGGCGGCTGCTGTCGCGCAACGAGGTGGGCAGCGACCCCGGCACGCTGGCGCTGCCGCCGGCGCAGTTCCACGCGCGCATGGCGGCGCGGCGCCAGGCCTGTCCTCATGCCATGCTGGCCACCGCGACCCACGACCACAAGCGCGGCGAGGACACACGCATGCGCCTGGCCGTGCTGAGCGAGATGCCCGACGCCTGGGCCGATGCCGTGGCGGCATGGGAACTCGCCTGCGCACCGCTGCTGTCGACCCTGCCGCAAGCCCCGGACCCCGGCGACCGCCTGATGCTGTACCAGACCCTGGTCGGCGCGTGGCCGATGGAGGACATCGGCAAGCCTGCAGGCAGCAACACCGTCGACGCCTTTCTGGAGCGCGTGTCCGCGTGGCAGCTCAAGGCCATCCGCGAAGCCAAGCGCCATGGCAACTGGACCTGCCCCGATGCAGCCTACGAAGCCGCGTGCGAGGGCTTCCTGCGCGCCATCGCGGCGGACTGGCCGTTGGGTGTGCTGGCGCATATCGGCCAGTTTGCGCAGCACATTGCCGTGGCCGGCGCCGTCAACGGCCTGGCACAGGTGCTGGTGCAGCTGACCGCACCGGGCATCCCCGACCGCTACCAGGGATGCGAAGGCTGGGACCTGAGCCTGGTGGACCCCGACAACCGGCGCCCGCCCGATTTTGCGCAACTGCGCGCACGCCTGGGCTGCAGCGCTGGCTGGGCCCACTGGCTGGCGCACTGGCGCGACGGGCGCATCAAGCAGCAGCTGATACGCCAGGTGCTGGCAGTGCGCCGCGCCCATCCCCGGCTCTTCGCCGACGGGCAATACGGCGTGCTGGCGGCGCAGGGCGAGCTGGTGCCGCAGGTGCTGGCCTTTGCCCGCACCGCGGATGCGCACCAGGCCATCACCGTGGTGACGCGGCTGGCGGCCACGCAGGTCGACCCGACCATGCCGCGCATCCCGCCCGCGGGCTGGGGCGACACCACCCTGACCGTGGGCGCGCCGCAGCCCAGCCGCTGGACCGATGCGCTGACCGGCCATGTGCTGGACGCACCCATGGGCCGGCTGCGCCTGCGCGAGGTGCTGGGCGGCTTGCCGGTGGCGCTGCTGCTGCGCCAGCCGTAAGCGGCCCCGGGGCAACGCGATCGGCCGCGGCCTCAGGACTTCTGCGCCGCCGTGTGCAACACGATCGGCGTCAGCGGGCCGTGGTGATGGCGCGGCGTGCCATGCGGCACCGCCTGGCCGTGCTGCGGCGGCTGCGCGCCGTCCTGCGGTTCGCGCCTTGCCTGGCCGGGCGAAGCGCCGCGTTCCTGCGGCAGGTAGGGCCGGATCACGACGGCCACGTAATCGTCCTCCTTGGGCGTGACGACGATATACGCCAGGCCCGACATCACCAGGCCCACCTCACCCAGCTCGGTCGCGATGCGCGCCACGATAAAGCGCTGCAGCAGCAGCGGGTTGACGCTGTCGTCAATCGCAAGCGCGGCCGTGCAGATGGTCAGGAAGCAGCGCTCGACCTCGCGGCACACCACCACCACCTCATCGATGGCGTAGCCCGAGCGGCTGGCGCGCACCAGCACCGATACCCCCGAGCTGGGCGCGGCACGGTGCCAGCCCGGCTTGACCTTGAAACTGGGCAAGGCCAGGCCGGAGCCGGTGTCCTGGGCCACGGTATTGAAGCGCTGGGCGAAGTCCGTGGGCGTCATCGCAAGCAGCTGGCGCTCCACCGGCGCCGAAGACACCGAGACGGACGAGGCCAGGACGACGGTGGACAGGATGCTGGCTAGGTTCATGACTACCTCGCAACGGATGAGCCGCTCCCCCCGGCTGCGCTGTCGGGCCCGGCGGCACGCGGCGCACAGGGTGCCGCCGCGGCATGGGGCCGGCGTTGCGGGCGGTGCTCGCCGGCACTTGCCGCTCGCCAGTTTTTTGCCAGCATTTCCTCCACTATAGACACGACGGCACGCAATCACACGACAGCGCGCAAGCATCGCGCCGGACATGCCGCGGCCGCCTGCCGGCACGCGCACGGGCTGCCGGGAGGCGGCACATGCAGTTTCTGCCGCGGCTGTAAAAACTACGCCGTGTGCGCCGCTCCAGCAGCGCCGCAAGCCGCACAGGACCCAGCCAGGCACCGGCGGCGCCGGCGCCGGGAACGGAGCTTGCAGGTCAAACGCAGATGCGGAGCAGGAATCGCCCTGCCCGCTGCCAAGTACAGGAGGATCGTCATGACATCACGCTCCCGCATCGCCCGCCTGGCGCTGCCTCTGGCGGTGCTGGCGATGACCGCCTCCCAGGCCGTTGCGGCCGCCCCGACCGATGCGCCGGCGGCGCCGTCTTCGACGGGCCGCACGGCCGCGCCGCGCGACACCGCAGCCGCCAGCGACCGCGCCATCACTGCCGAAGTCCAGGCCCGCCTGGCCAACGCGCGCACGCTGGACCCCGCCAGGATCCGCGTATCCACCACTGACGGCGTGGTCAAGCTGGAAGGCACCGTGCGCGACGATAAACAGCGTACGATGGCAATGGAACTGGCTCGTTCTGTGCGCGGCGTGAGCGCCGTATCCGACGAGCTGCGCGCCGGCACCGACTGACCGGCAGCGCCATGCCAACCTTCGTGGAGACGCCATGAGCACCCATCGCCAGCCCGACCATGACACCACGCGACGCCGCGGCGAGCGTCCCGACCCGCACAAGGGCGGCCCCGACACCGAGCATGAACGCGGCAAGCCCGGGCGCGACCGCCGCCACGATGTCGAGCGCGAGCATGACATCCCGGACGAGAACGCCGAGCCGCCTTCAGTCAGGCGCCGCGGCGGCCAGTCCGATGAAAGCGAATCGCCGGTGGAAAACTACTGAATCCGCCGGGCCAACCGAACAGGAGGCACGATGAGCAAGACCGTACGTACCCACCGTACCGGCCCACGCCACGGTGACCGCGTGGGCGGTACCGCGCCCGCGCCGCGCGAAGGCGCGCAGGCTTCCGCCGGCCGCCGCTCGCGCGAGAACACCGCGTCCGGTGCCGCGCGCGCCGACGCGGGCCATATCCCGAGCACGCTCGACCCCGATCTCGAACAGGAAACCGACGATATCGACGAAGAAATCGAGCAACGCGAGAATGAGGCCCACACGGCGCAGGATGAGGAAAGCCCCGAGGAAGAGATCGCCGATGAAGTGATGCATGCCGCCGAAGACCTGCCGGCCGAAGTGCCGGTCGACAAAGCCGACCACACCGATGAGCGCGAGGAACGCCCACCCCGCGCACCGCGTTAGCTAGCGCCCGGCAAGGACGTATCAGGGCGGCAAGACGAACGGGGGCCCCGGTGCGCCCGGAACCCCCGTCTTGATTCGGTCGGGACGCTCATCGAAGCGACCGCTATGTCGTACCGAGGTTTCCACCGTCATGCTGCGGCGCTGCGGGCACCTCAAAGCGAGCCAGCAGCGGCAGGTGGTCGGAGGCCATGCGCGCCAGCGGCGAACGGTGGCTGGCCACGGACACCAGGTGCGCGCGCGGCGACACCCAGATGCGATCAAGCGCAAACACCGGCCAGCGCGACGGGAAGGTGGCGGTGTGCGGCGTATGCTCGAAATACGCATGCAGCCAGCGCAACGGCCGGCCCCACAGGAACCATTCATTGACGTCACCGAGCAGGATGGTCGGCAACGGCGGCGCGGCGGCCACGTAGTTGAGCAACTGCTGCACCTGGCGCCGGCGCTCACCGGGGCGCAGGCCCAGGTGGGTGGCAATCACGCGCAGCGCGCTCTCCCAGCCCGACGCCGTGCACGCCAGCGTGACATCGATGGCACCGCGCGGCTCGCAGCCCTTCACCGTCAGGTCGATCTGGTTCACCGCCTGCGGCGCAAAGCGCGCCAGCAGCGCATTGCCATAATCGGCATTGCCGCGCACGCGCGTAAAACCCGAGACCACGTGCATGCCGGTATGGCCGGCCAGGTATTCCAGGGTATGGTCGTTGCTGCTGCCGGATTCCACTTCCTGCAGCGCGACGATGTCGGCGTCCAGTTCCTCCAGCACCGCTGCGATGCGATCTGGCCGATAGCGGCGGTCCGTGCCCACCGCGCGGTGGATGTTGTAGCTGACCACCGTCATGCTGGCGATGCCGGCCGCGTCCGCCGCCCGCGCGCAGTGCAGCCCTGCCCGCGCGCCGGCGACCGCAAGCGTGTCGCCGGGGTCACGCGCCTGGGCAGGATTTACAAGAGACGGTAAGTCCGGTTGCATTCGCATGGCCGGCAGCGCTAGGCGCTATGCTCAGGCGCCGTCCAGGAACGGGTTCGGCTTGCCGATGCGGCGGCCCAGGTCGGGGCTTTCCCAACGTGGGCCACCCATGTACGGGTCCGGTGCGCGCTGCATGGTCGTGCCAGGCACGCCAGGCTGCGCCGGCTCGGTCGAAGGCTGGGCCTCTGGCGCGGGCGCCAGGTCGGTCCGGGTGGGAGCGTTGGCGCCCTGGGTGTACGGGTCGAACTTGTCAGTGCTGCGCGCGCCTTGCGAATACGGGTCATAGGTGCCGCGCGGCGTGCCCGGCGCCTGCGCCAGGGCGGGGATTGCGGCAGCGGCCAGGGCTACCGCTGCAAGGAGTCGGCTGGGGCGGATAAGCTTCATGGTTACCTCCGTTTGCACGCGATGTGCGCGCCAGTAACCACTGGTCAAGCGAAAGGCGTGCCCGTACGCCCTTCGCTGCGCCAATCCCTTACGCGATGCCCACTTTGCCTGCCTCGGCATTGCCCCGCGCCAGCACCGGCACCAGCGCCGCACCGGTATGGCTGGCCGCATTGCGCGACAAGGCCTCCGGATCGGACGCGCCGACGATGGCGCCGCCGCCCGCACCGCCTTCGGGGCCAAGGTCGATGATCCAGTCAGCCTCGGCAATCACGTCGAGGTCATGCTCGATCACCACCACGCTGTGCCCGCCGTCCGTGAGCCGGTGCAGCACGCGGATCAGGCGCGCCACGTCGGCCATGTGCAGGCCCACGGTGGGCTCGTCCAGCACGTACAGCGTATGCGGCGCCTTCTGGCCGCGGCGCGTGATGTCGTCGCGCACCTTGCTCAGTTCAGTCACCAGCTTGATGCGCTGCGCCTCGCCGCCGGACAGCGTAGGCGACGGCTGGCCCAGCGTCAGGTAGCCCAGGCCCACGTCCTTCATCAGCTGCAGCGGATGGGCGATGTTCGACATGGCCGAGAAGAACTCCACCGCCTCGTCGATCTCCATCGTCAGCACGTCGCCGATATTCTTGCCGCGCCAGGTGACCGCCAGGGTCTCGGGGTTGAAGCGCTGGCCGTGGCAGACATCGCACGGCACCTTCACGTCCGGCAGGAAGCTCATGCCGATGGTGCGCACGCCCTGCCCTTCGCACGCCGGGCAGCGCCCGTCGCCGGTGTTGAACGAGAAACGCGACGCCGTGTAGCCGCGCGCGCGCGCTTCCAGCGTATCGGCAAAGAGCCGGCGAATGGTGTCCCACACGCCGATATAGGTGGCCGGGCATGAGCGCGGCGTCTTGCCGATCGGGGTCTGGTCAACTTCCAGCACGCGGTCAATCGATTCCCAGCCGGTGACGGCGTCGCAGCCATGCCAGTTATGCTCGACGTTGAGCGGCTTCCTGGCGCTTGACTTCGCTGCCTCGGCCTCATCTTTCGCAGCGTTGCGCGCGCGCCGGGTCGCCGGCGACGACAGCACCGAGCGGCCCACCGCATCGAGCAGGTTGGTCATCAGCACATCGCGCGCCAGCGTGGACTTGCCCGAACCGGACACGCCGGTGATTGCCACCAGCCGCGACAGCGGAATGCGCGCCGTCACCTTGCGCAGGTTATGCAGCGACGCGCCATGCACGGTCAGCCATTCCGGCGGATCGGCGGGCTTGCCGGCGGCGCCGGGCTTCACCCTGCGCCTTGCCTGCAGCGGATGGATGATCGGGTGCGCCAGGAACTGTCCGGTGGTGGAGTCAGGCGCCGCCGACAGGTCGGCCACGCCGCCCTGTGCCACCAGCGTGCCGCCGCGCTTGCCCGCACCGGGGCCGATATCGATGATGTGGTCGGCACGGCGGATGGTGTCTTCATCATGCTCGACCACCACCAGCGTATTGCCCTTGTCGCCGAGCTTGCGCAGCGCGTCCAGCAGGATCTGGTTGTCGCGCGGATGCAGGCCGATGGTGGGTTCGTCCAGCACGTAGCATACGCCCTGCAGGTTGCTGCCCAGCTGCGCGGCCAGGCGGATGCGCTGGGCCTCGCCGCCAGACAGGCTTGGCGCGGCGCGGTCCAGGCTCAGGTAGCCCAGCCCCACTTCCTCCAGGAACTGCAGGCGGCTGCCGATCTCGCTGATGACATCGCGGGCGATCTCGGCATCGCGCCCCGTGAGATGCAGGCCGTCGACCCAGCGGCGGGTATCGGACACGGTCCACTGCGCCACGTCGACGATGGCGTTCTCGTCAAAGGTCACCGCGCGCGCGACCAGGTTCAGGCGCGTGCCGTGGCAGTCCGGGCACGGCGTATCGACCACGCCTTCGGGCTCCTGCTCTTCCGACGGCAGGCTCTGCTCGCGGCCGCGGTTGTCTTCCACCAGCACGGTATCGTCGAACGCCGCGCGCTGTTCGCGCGTCAGTGCCAGCCCGGTGCCCACGCAGGTGGTGCACCAACCGTGCTTGCTGTTGTACGAGAACATGCGCGGGTCCAGCTCAGGATAGCTGGTGCCGCACACCGGGCAGGCGCGCTTGGTCGAGAGCACCTTGACCTCGCCCACGTGCGCGGTGCCGCCGTTGTGCATGGCGTGGTGCAGGCCGTCCAGCGGCGCCAGCAGGTGCATCACGCCCTTGCCGGCCTCCAGCGTCTGCGCCAGCAGCGCGCGCAGCTCGGCCTCGTTCTCCGGCGACACCACCAGGTCGCCTACCGGCAGCTCGATGGTGTGCTCGCGGAAGCGGTCCAGCCGCGGCCACGGGTCGACCGGCAGGAATTCGCCATCGACACGCAGGTGCGTATTGCCGCGCGCCTTGGCCCACTTGGCCAGGTCGGTATAGACGCCCTTGCGGTTGACCACCAGCGGCGCCAGCAGTCCCACGTGCTGGCCGCGATGGTCGCGCAGCAGCTGGGCGGCGATGGACTCCGGGCTCTGCGAGGTCACCGGCGCGCCGTCATGCACGCAATGCTGGATGCCCAGCTTGACGTACAGCAGGCGCAGGAAGTGCCAGACCTCGGAGGTGGTCGCCACCGTGCTCTTGCGGCCGCCGCGCGACAGGCGCTGCTCGATCGCCACCGTGGGCGGGATGCCGTAGACCGCATCCACCTCGGGCCGGCCCGCGGGCTGCACGATGGAACGCGCATAGGCATTGAGCGACTCCAGGTAGCGGCGCTGGCCTTCGTGGAACAGGATGTCGAAGGCCAGCGTCGACTTGCCCGATCCGGACACACCGGTGACCACGTTGAACTTGCCGTGCGGAATGTCGACGTTGAGCGCCTTCAGGTTGTGCTCATGCGCATTGACGATGCGCACCACGTCCTCGCCCTCCACCTCGCGGCGCGCGCGCCGTGCCTGCAGCGCGGCCTGCAGCGGCACGCCTTCGATCTCGGCGCGCTCGGCGGCGAGCGTGCCGGCTTCGCCCAGCGCCGCGTCATAGTGGATCAGCGCCTGGCCCGTATGCGATTCGGCGCAGCGTTTCACGTCTTCCGGGGTGCCGGTGCAGACCACGCGCCCGCCGGCGTCGCCGCCCTCGGGGCCAGGGTCGACCAGCCAGTCCGCGGCGCGGATCACGTCCAGGTTGTGCTCGATCACGATCAGCGAATGGCCGCCGTCCAGCAGCTTGCCGAAGGCGCGCATCAGCTTGGCGATATCGTCAAAATGCAAACCCGTGGTCGGCTCGTCGAACATGAACAGCCGGCGCGGGATGGCGCTGGGCCGGGTCCGCGACGGCGTGGCCTGCGCCGCCTCGGCGAGGAAGCCGGCCAGTTTCAGGCGCTGCGCCTCGCCGCCCGACAGCGTCGGCACCGGCTGGCCCAGCTTCATGTATTCCAGGCCGACATCGACGATGGGCTGCAGCACGCGCAGCACCGCGGGGTCGGCGGCAAAGCAGGCGGCGGCTTCGCTGACGGTCAGCTCCAGCACGTCGGCAATGCTCAGCAAGCGCGGCGGCTGGCCGGGGGCGGCGCGCTCGATCTTCACTTCCAGCACTTCGGGGCGATAGCGGGTGCCGTCGCAGTCCGGGCAGCGCAGGTAGACATCGCTCAGGAACTGCATCTCGACATGCTCGAAGCCCGAGCCGCCGCAGGTCGGGCAACGCCCGTCGCCCGAGTTGAAGCTGAAGGTGCCCGCGGTATAGCTGCGCTGCAGCGCCATCGGGGCCTTGGCGAAGATCTTGCGGATCTCGTCGAACGCGCCCACGTAGCTGGCCGGGTTGGAACGCGCGGTCTTGCCGATCGGCGACTGGTCGACAAAGACCACATCGTCGACCAGGTCCGCGCCGGTCAGCTGGCGGAACGCGCCCGGCGACTCGGTGGCCTTGCCGAAGTGCCGCGCCATGGCCGGATGCAGCACGTCCTGCAGCAGCGTGGACTTGCCCGAACCCGACACGCCGGTCACGCACACCAGCCGCTGCAGCGGGATCTCGACCGTGACGTCCTGCAGGTTGTGCTCGGTGACGCCTTCCAGCACGATGCGCGGCAGCTTGGCATCCACCGGCCGGCGCTGCCAGTGCGAGGCATCGGCCACGCGGCGGCGCCCGCTCAGGTATTCGCCGGTCAGCGTGCCGGCATTGCGGATATCCGCCGGCGTTCCGTCGAAGATGATATTGCCGCCGCGCTCGCCGGGGCCCGGGCCCATGTCGATCAGTCGGTCGGCAGCCAGCATCACGGACGGATCATGCTCCACCACCACCAGCGTGTTGCCCGCATCGCGCAGCCGGTGCATGGCCTCGACAATGCGGTTCAGGTCGCGCGGGTGCAGGCCGATGCTGGGCTCGTCCAGCACGAACAAGGTGTTGACCAGCGAGGTGCCCAGCGCCGTGGTCAGGTTGATGCGCTGCACCTCGCCGCCGGACAGCGTGCGGCTCTGGCGGTCCAGCGTCAGGTAGCCCAAACCCACGTCGCACAGGTATTTCAGGCGCGTGCGCACCTCGGCCAGCAGCAGCTTGAGGGCATCGTCCAGCATCGCGCTGGGCAAAGTCAGTCCGTCGAAGAAACGGCGGATGCGCTCGATCGGCAGCAGCATCAGGTCATGCACGGTCAGGCCGGGCAGAGCCTCAAGCCGGGTGCGGTCCCAGTCCACCCCGCGCGGCAGGAAGCGGCGCGGCGGCGCCAGCACGGCGTCGGCATTGTCCTTCGAGCCCAGGCGCCACAGCAGCGACTCGGTCTTCAGGCGTGCGCCGCCGCAGGTTTCACACGGCGTGTAGCTGCGGTACTTCGACAGCAGCACGCGGATGTGCATCTTGTAGGCCTTCGACTCCAGGTAGTTGAAGAACCGCATCACGCCGTACCAGTGCTTGTTCCACTGGCCGGTCCAGTCCGGCGAGCCATGGATGACCCAGTGGCGCTCGGCCTCGGTCATCTCCGCCCAGGGGGTGTCGCGCGGAATGCCGGCCTTGCCCGCGTAGCGCATCAGGTCGTCCTGGCACTCTTTCCAGGCCGGGGTCTGCATCGGCTTGATCGCACCGCCGCGCAGCGTCTTGCGCGCATCGGGGATCACCAGGCCAAGGTCGACGCCGATCACGCGGCCGAAGCCGCGGCAGGTCTCACACGCGCCGTAGGCGGAGTTGAACGAGAACAGCGCCGGCTGCGGGTCCGCATAGCGCAGGTCGCTGTCCGGGCTGTGCAGGCCGGTGGAAAAGCGCCATACGGGGCCTTCGTCGCCGTCAGCCAGCACATAGATGTTGACGCGGCCGCCGCCGCGCTTGAGCGAAGCTTCGATCGCCTCCACCACGCGCACCTTCTCGGCATTGCCGATGCGGAAGCGGTCGGCCACCACATCGAGCAGCTTGCGTGCGCCGGTGGGCGACTGCACCACGCGCTGCGCCTGCACGCGCGTATAGCCGCTGACCGACAGCCACTGCTGGACCTCTTCATCCGTGGCGGACTCGGGCAGCTCGACCGGAAAGGTCACCACGAGCCGCGCACCGTGATGCGGCTGGCCCTCGGCCGTGCGCGCCAGCAGCTCGGCGTAGATGGTTTCGGGCGAGTCATGGCGCACCGGCAGCGCGGTCTGCTTGTCGAACAGCTCCGCCGCGCGCGCGTAGAGCAGCTTCAGGTGGTCGTTCAGCTCCGTCATCGTGCCCACCGTCGAACGCGAGCTGCGCACCGGGTTGGTCTGGTCGATGGCGATGGCGGGCGGCACCCCGTCCACGCGCTCCACCTGGGGCCGGTCCATCCGGTCCAGGAACTGGCGGGCGTAGGCGCTGAAGGTCTCGACATAGCGGCGCTGGCCTTCGGCATAGAGCGTGTCGAACACCAGGCTGGACTTGCCCGAGCCGGACGGCCCGGTCACCACGGTCATCTCGCCGGGGCGCAGGTCGAGATCGACATTCTTGAGGTTGTGCTGGCGGGCGCCGCGAATGCGGATTAGCTGCTTGCTCGACACGATTTCTCTTTTCGAATCAGGACGTTAAGGAGGTGACGGGAAGCTGCCCGACCACTGTACATCCATACAGTCTATCAGGTTGGAAAAGAATTGGTATCGATCACCTCGCCCGGAATCAGACAAGTGACGGTGCGGCGCGAGAGGCGAGCGGCTTTCATGGACGTTCGCGCCAGGCCAACGCCTGATTTTCGCTGTATTGCTATTTATCGATTACCGATATACGATATGATCCAGTCATTCAGATGTTCCGACACCGCTGAACTGTTCGCGGGCCGCTGTGTACCACGCTTCGGCAATATCCGCGCCGTGGCCGAACGCAAGCTGCGGCTGCTGCAGAGAGCGTCGACGCTGGAGTTCCTGCGCTCCCCGCCTGGCAATCGCCTGCAGTTGCTGACGGGCGACCGCAAAGGCCGCTACAGCATCCGCATCAACGAACAGTGGCGAATCTGCTTCATCTGGACCCACGACGGCCCCGCGGCCGTTGAGATCATCGACTATCACTGAGGAAGACAGACATGGTTCGCTTCAAGGACGGCATGCGTCCCATCCACCCGGGCGAAATCCTGCGTGAGGATTTCCTGGTACCGCTCAACATGAGCGCCAACGCCCTGGCCCTCGCGCTGCGCGTAACCGCGGCGCGCATCAACGACATCGTCCGCGAGCAACGTGGCATCACGCCGGACACCGCCCTGCGCCTGGCGCGCTATTTCGGCGGCGATGCGCAGTCGTGGCTGAACCTGCAGCTGGACTATGACCTGAAGGTCGCGCAGCGCGACCACGGCGAGCGGATCATGGCGGAAGTGGCGCCGCGCAATGCGGCGGCGGCCGGTCAACCGGCCGCGGAAAAGTAGAGGACGGTGTTGCCGGGGCGACGCTGCCACGCCGCCCCGGGGCCATCACCTTATCGCATCAGCGTTTCCGCCAGCGCCCGGAAAGCGCGGAACGTGATCGGGTTGTTGGCCGCGTTGCCAGCCACGGGGTGCGACGCGTATCGCACGATGGTCAGCTCGGCCTTGGGGTCGATATAGATGCGCTGGCCATGGATGCCGGCGGCCTGCAACATGCCGTGGCTGTCGTGCGAGACCCACCACATGTCGCGATAGCTCCAGCCCGGCAGCACCGGCGCGCTGGCCGACCTGGCAAACTGGTCGCGGTCGCCGCCGCCGCGGATATCCGCCACGACCGAGGCCGGAATGATCTGCTTGCCGTTGAAGCGCCCGTTGCCGCGGATGGTCTCGCCAAAGCGCGCGAGGTCGCGCAGCGTGGTGTTCAGCCCGCCGCCGCCCGACTCCGTTCCGATGCTGTCCACGGTGAAGTACGCATCCTGCTCCGCGCCCATCGGTTGCCAGATCCGCTCCGAAAGCAGCCTGGCCAGCGACTGCCCCGAGGCCCTGCGCACGATCCACGCGAGCACCTCGGCATTGACCGTCTTGTAGGCAAACACAGCATTGTGGTTGCCTTCCTTCTGCAGGGTCTTCAGGAAGTCATAGAAACTCCCCGGGCCGCTGTAGCCCGCCGGGCGGGCCAGCATGCCGCCCGCACGCGCGTAGTCCCACACCTCTGCCTTGGGATTGGCATAGTCCTCGGAGTAGCGCACGCCGATGGTCATGTCCATGACCTGCCGCACCGTGGCGTCACCATAGGCCGTGCCAGCCAGTTCGGGCAGGTAGCGCGTCACCGGTGCCGCCGGGTCGAGCTTACCGTCGGCCGCGAGCATCGCGGCCAGCGTGCCGACGAATGACTTTGTGACCGACATGGCGATATGGGGCGTATGCCCGTCGAGCGCGCCGAAATAGCGCTCATAGATGACCTTGCCCTTGTGCATCACCAGGATGCCGTCAGTGTAGGTCAGCGCCAGCATCTCGTCGAAAGTGCGGCGGGTGCCGTCCGCATCGGTGAACGGCACCGAGCCGATATCCCGTTCCGCACGCGGCAGCGCGCTGGCCGGGCCGGCGCCGCGCCAGACGGACGCGGTCGGCACCAGTTCCCGGATATGCGAGAACAGCCAGCGATTGCGCGGAAACCTGTCGGCGCCCGGCGTATGCGTGATCAGCTTGTCCGGCGGCGGCGGGAAGCCCTGCATCCAGCCCAGGCGGTTCGGATCGCTGTCCAGCGCGGCGACCAGGGTCGGCGCCGCGGCTGCCGGGGCGGCCGCACTCCCGGCGGTGCTGCCGGCGCTCTGGCTCCAGGCCGGCAGGCTGGCCGCGCACAGCGCCATGCATGCCAGGCGGCGCCAGGGGCGCGAGGATTCTGGATAGGTCTTCAACGACATGCTGTCTCCTTGCTTTGTTTTGTTTGAGGGATTGCCGCCCGCGGGGCTAGCCCGCCTGCGCATCCGCGCCCTGCTGGTGCTCGATCAAGGCCGCGGTCAGCTTGCCGATGCAGCGGTCCAGCGTCTGCACTTCCGCTTCCGTCAGCACCGAGAGGAACATCTTCTCCAGCATGTCGCCGCGCTGGTACGTCTGCGCGACCAGTGCTTCGCCCGCCGCGGTCAGGTAGAGGTTCAGCTGCCTGGCGTCGGCCTCGCCGACTTCACGGCGCAGCAGGCCCCGCTTTGCCAGCGCGGTGACCAGCTTGGAAGTCACCGTTTTTTCCAGCAGCACCAGTTCGATCAGGCGCGTCAGCGTCAGGCCCGGCTCCAGCCCGGCAAAACGCAGCACACGCAACTCCCGCAGGCCGATGCCGAACTCGCGCTCGTAAAAGCCGGAGGCGGAACTCTTGGTCATTTCGCAAAGGCGGTTCAGTCGGAATGACATGAATTCCAGGATGGAATCGGTGGTGCTGGCAGTGTTGGACATGGGAACGGGTGATCAGGCGGCCAATAGATTCTATGAGCAATAGTTTCCATCAGCAACTAACCAAGGGTAAGTACGGTTCCACCGAGATCGCCGGGCAAAAGAAAAGGCCCGCCCCAGGATTCCTGGCAGCGGGCCGGTTCAGGCAGCGTGGCGGCTGCCTGCAGCGCTCAACCGCGATCAGTCAGTCTAGCAGGTGCCCCATGCGCGTGCGCTTGGTGGCCAGGTACTTCTCGTTCTCGGCGTTGGACGGCACGATGTGGCGCAGTTGCTCGGTGACGGTGATGCCGGCCTTCTCGAGCGCGGCGGCCTTGAGCGGATTGTTGCTCATCAGGCGCACGGACTTGACGCCCCACTGGTGCAGCAGGTCGGCGGCGAAGGCGTAGTTGCGCGCGTCGATCGCCTGGCCCAGGGCCAGGTTGGCGTCGACCGTGTCGAGCCCGCCGTCTTGCAGGCGGTAGGCGCGGATCTTCTCGGCCAGGCCAATGCCGCGGCCTTCATGCCCGCGCAGATACAGCAGGATGCCGCGGCCTTCGGCGGCAATCTTTTCCATGGCGAGCTCGAGCTGCGGGCCGCAGTCGCACCGGCAGGAACCGAAGACGTCGCCGGTCAGGCATTCGGAATGCATGCGGATCAGGACGCCATCGCCCGTCACATCGCCCACGCTGAGGGCCAGGTGTTCGATGCCTGAATCGGCGCCCTTGAAGGCGTGCGCCGTAAAGTCGCCGAATCGCGTCGGCAGGCGCGCCGAGTCGATCAGCTCAATTTCTGTGTCATTCATACCGGAATTCGTGGTCAAAAGGCGGGGGCGCGGCCCGGCACCGCCGACATTATGAGCGGAATTGCGCCTTCGCGCTCGGATTCCCCGCCGCGGCGGGGCGGGACGGCCGTCGGTGAAGTCCTACAGCAGTACGCGCGATCCACTTATGCAGCCGCTTCAAGCGAATCGGTAGACTCGGTATACAGGACATCGCCGGAGCCGTTCCAGGCATCCGAAGCGCATTGCGCATCACCTGACGGCGGCCCTCGGCCCCAGCAGGAGCAGGCCATGACCGGTAATCCCTTGAACGCTGAACAAGCCAGTACCAAGATCGCAGCACTGTTCGACACCAAGTCGGCAGCCAGCGACGCCGCCGAACGCGTCTGCCATGAGGCCCACCTCAGGCGCGGGCAGGTGCGGCTGGTGCATCCATACGAAGCGCACTTCGGCCGCAAGCTGGAGCCCGAGAACGATGCCATCGCGCGCACCGCGATGCGCTCGCACCTGATGATGGGTACGCTGGGCGCGGTGATCGGGCTGGCCATTGTCGGCATCCTGCACCGGCAGGGCGTCGAGGCCGTCATGGACAGTCCGGGACTCGCCACCGGGGCGGCCCTCTTCCTGGGCCTGGTGTTCGGCATGCTGCTGGCGGGGCTGATGACCGCACGGCCGGACCACCAACTGGTGATTACGCCGGTGCGTGAGGCCGTGCAGCATGGCCGCTGGGCGCTGCTGGTACACCCGACCACGCCGCAGCAATGCAACGAGGCCCTGCACGCGCTGCGCAACACCACCGCCGAGGTGCTCAGGACAGCGTGATCAGGGCTCGACCGAAGGCTCGCGCTTGAGCGTGCGCAGCACAAAGGTCGAGCGGCTGTGGCGCAGGCCAGGCAGCTTGTATAGTTTGTGCCGCAGGAACTCCTCATAACCCAGGGTCCCCGCCACGGCGACCTTGATCAGGTAGTCATATTCGCCCGTCAGCAAGTGGGCCTCCATCACCTCAGGCAATTCCGCCAGGGCCTTGCCGAAGCGGTACAGCATGTCGTCGTCATGCCGCTCCAGCGTGACCTCGATCAGCACTGTATCGGGCAACCCCAGCGCCTTCTGGTTCAGCAGCGCGGCGTAGCCTTCGATCACCCCGCTTTCTTCCAGCGCGCGCACGCGGTTCCAGCAGGGCGTGGCCGACAGGCCGACTTGCTCGGCCAGCCGCGCATTGGACAGGCGGCCATCGCGCCGCAGTTCACGCAGGATGCGCCGGTCGGTGTCGTCGAGTTTGGGCAGCTGTGCCATCGCAATAGCTCACAAGAAAAGAAACGTCCATATATTCTGCCATGGGTGGATGTTTCTTCTCCAATACAAGTCATATCGAAGAAAATAGAGAAGCCAATTTTGCGCAACGGCTGGTAAATTTACCTTATCGAACGACCTGCCGGAAACGACACATGCCAGCCACCACCCTCCCCACCCTGCGCCTCTCGCTGCGACTCGAAACCGCCGATCTGTTCGGGGCCATGGAGTGGGTGCTGGCCAATGCGCGCCGTACCGGCCTGGCGCCGGCGCAACTCAGCTTCGACGCCGCGCAGCAGGCCGTGCTGCATGCGACCCTGACGGCGGAGGATGCCGGCCTGCTGTGGCTGTTCCTGCGCCGCCTCGACAATGGTTTCGACGTGGAACTACTGTTTGCCGACGTGGATGACCCGGACAGCGACGCCGTGGCCGACCCGGCCCCGCGCGCCGCCACGCACCGCACCAACAGTGAGCCGGCCCTGGCCCTGTCCGCGTGACCCGTGCCTAAGCAGCCTGCGGCAGCAGCTCGATCCCATCGAGCTGCGCCGCGCACGTATCGCGCACGATCGAGACAAAGTCCGCCACATAGGGCCGGCGCGCCATCGCCGCCGGCACCGTGGCGTAAAGCTCGCTCCACAACCCTCCGGCACCGATGCGCTTGGCCAGCACGTAATCGTGGTCGACGTAGTTCTTCACGCCCCAGTTGGGCAGCGCCGCCACGCCGCGGCGGCTGGCTACCAGCTGCAGCACCGCCACCGTCAGTTCCGCCGTGCGCCGCTCCAGATGGATGCCCGCGGGCTCCAGCACCTCGCGGATCAGGTCGATGCGCTGCTCTGGCACCGGATAAGTAATCAGCGTTTCGCCGGCCAGGTCCCCGGCTTCAATGCGGCGCTTGTTGCGCAGCCGGTGTTCATTGGCGATGACCGCCAGGATCTCGAAGCGGAACAGCGGCGCCACCTCCAGCCCGCGCCGGGCCGCCGGCTGCGAGCCGATCACCATGTCGGCGCGGCCGTCGCTGAGCAGCGCGATCGGGTCGGCGTGGAAGCCAGCCACCAGGTCCACCTCCACTTCCGGCCAGCGGCGGCGGAACTCGTCCATCACCGGCATCAGCCAGTCGAAGCAGGTATGGCATTCCAGCACCACGCGCAGCTCGCCGCGGGTGTCGCCCTTGAGCCGTTCGATATCGCGATCGGCCGCGCTGACCGCGGCCAGCACCTCGCGCGCCAGCGCGAGCAGACGTTCGCCCGCCGGCGTGAAGCGCAGCCCCTGGCGCGTGCGGTCGAACAGCGGCAGCCCGTAGTGCGATTCGATCGCCTTGATCTGGTGCGACAGCGCTGACTGGCTGACATGCACGCGCTCGGCCGCGGTGGCCAGCTTGCCGGACTCGGCAATCGCCACCAGCGAGCGCAAATGGCGGACTTCGATCATGCCGTGCCTCTGCTGGTTTGCCTGCCCACCCTGATATGAAACTGATTCATATGTTGTTTAAAACTTGTCGCTTGATTCATTTTACGGGCAAACCGACACTGTGCGCCAGACATCTTCCGGAGCAACATCCATGGCACGCACCCATATCCTCGGCTTTCCCCGCATCGGCGAACGCCGCGAACTGAAATTTGCGCAAGAAGCGTTCTGGCGCGGCGACCGCACCGAAGCCGAGCTGCGCGACGTAGCCGCGCAACTGCGCCGCCGCCACTGGCAACTGCAGGCCGACCGCGGCCTGGACACGGTCGCCACCGGCGACTTTGCCTATTACGACCAGATGCTGAGCCTGACCGCGCTGCTGGGCGCGCTGCCGCGCCGCTTCGGCTTCGATCCGGCACAGCTCACGCTGACGCAGTACTTCGAGCTGGCGCGCGGCAACCGCGAGCAGCCGGCGATGGAAATGACCAAGTGGTTCGACACCAACTACCACTACCTGGTCCCGGAACTGGACGCCGAGACCACCTTCGAAGGCGGCCCGGCGTGGTTCTTCGAGGAAGCCGACGAGGCGCTGGCGCTTGGCCTGCGCGCCCGCCCGGTGCTGATCGGGCCGGTCACCTACCTGTGGCTGTCCAAGAGCCATGTGGCGGGCTTCGACCGCCTCACGCTGCTGCCGCAACTGCTGCAGGGCTATCGCCGCATACTTGGCCAGCTCAAGGCGCGCGGCATCGAATGGGTGCAGATCGACGAGCCGGCCTTGTGCCTGGACCTGGAGCCGGCCTGGCTCGACGCTTTCGACACCGCCTACGCTGCCTTGCGCGAAGCCGGACCCAAGCTGCTGCTGGCCACCTATTTCGACACCGCCGCCGACCATGCGCAGCGCGCCGCCACCCTGCCGGTCGATGGCTTCCATATCGACCTGGTGCGGGCGCCGGAACAGCTGGCAACGTGGCAGGCCGCGCTGCCCGCGCACGCCGTGCTGTCGCTGGGCGTGATCGACGGCCGCAATATCTGGCGCACCGACCTGCGCCGGGTGCTGGACACACTGCGCCCGGTGCAGGCCGCGCTGGGCGAGCGCTTGTGGCTGGCACCGTCGTGCTCGCTGCTGCATGTGCCGGTGTCGCTCGCGCATGAAGTGCGCCTCGATGCCGAGCTGAAGTCGTGGCTCGCCTTCGCCACCGAAAAACTCGACGAGCTGTCCGTGCTGGCCCGCGCGCTGAATCAAGGCGACGCCGCCGTCGCCGAAGCGCTGGCAGCATCCGACGCCGCACAGGCCTCGCGCCGCGCCTCGCGCCGGGTGGTCAACCCGCGNGGGTGGTCACCCCGCGGGTGCAGCAGCGGCTGGCAGCCGTGAGCGCCGGCATGGCCAACCGCGCCAGCCCCTTTGCCGAGCGCATCGAGCGCCAGCGCCAGGCGCTGCAGCTGCCACTGCTGCCGACCACCACGATCGGCTCGTTCCCGCAGACCGCCGCCATCCGCCAGACCCGCGCCGCCTTCAAGCGCGGCGAGATCGGCGCGCTCGAATACCTGGAGCGCATCCGTGCCGAGATCGCGGTGGCCGTGCGCAAGCAGGAAGCACTAGGCCTGGACGTGTTGGTGCACGGCGAAGCCGAGCGCAACGACATGGTCGAGTACTTCGGCGAGCAGCTGTGCGGCTACGGCTTTACCGAGAACGGCTGGGTGCAGAGCTATGGCTCGCGCTGCGTCAAGCCGCCGGTGATCTACGGCGACGTGTACCGGCCCGAGCCGATGACGGTCGATACCGCCCGCTATGCGCAATCGCTGACCGAGCGGCCGATGAAGGGCATGCTCACCGGCCCCATCACCATGCTGCAGTGGTCCTTCGTGCGCGACGACCAGCCGCGTGCCACCACCGCGCGCCAGCTGGCCCTGGCCATCCGCGATGAAGTGTGCGACCTGGAGCAGGCCGGCATCCGCGTGATCCAGATCGACGAGCCCGCGCTTCGTGAAGGCCTGCCGCTGCGCCGTGCCGACTGGGATGCCTACCTGGACTGGGCCGTCACCGCCTTCCGCCTGTCGGCCAGCGGCGTGCAGGACCAGACCCAGATCCACACCCATATGTGCTATGCCGAGTTCAACGACATCCTGCCCGCCATCGCGGCCATGGACGCGGACGTGATCACCATCGAGACCTCGCGCTCGGCGATGGAACTGCTGGAAGGCTTCGGCGACTTCGACTACCCGAACGAGATCGGGCCGGGCGTCTACGACATCCACTCGCCACGCGTGCCGTCGGTGCAGGCCATGGAGCGGCTGCTCGACCGCGCCTGCGAGGTGGTGCCGCCGCAGCGGCTGTGGGTCAACCCGGACTGCGGCCTGAAGACGCGCGGCTGGGAAGAGACCGAAGCAGCGCTGGCCAATATGGTCAGCGCGGCCCGCGCGCTGCGCGCACGGCTGTCGGCGCGAGGCGCAACGACATGGAAGCGCATCAGCAACCCTGCAGGCGCCACCGGTGCGGCAGTGCCCCACGCCAGCGGCGCCTGCACTGCCTGCGCCACGCACGCGCACTGAGACGGCGCAGCGCCAATTGCGCTGGCAGGAAATGACAAAGGCCGCATGCCCTGGCAGGCATGCGGCCTTTGTCCGTGCTCGCGGCCTCGTCAGTCCACCTGCATCACCGCCGGCGGCATCCAGTTGCCGTCCAGCAGCACCTGCTCCGGCCAGTACGCGCGCAGCATCATGTTCAGGCCATCGGGCGGCGCCGGCAGCCAGTTCGCCGCCTTGGCACCGGCCGGGCGCTCGTGCTGGATATAGATATCGAGCGAGCCGTCGCGGTTGTAGCGCAGGCGGTCGCGGCTGCCGACGGCGTAGCGCTGGATCGGGTTAGGAATGAACGCCTGCCGGTCGTTGTACAGCGTCAGCGACCAGAACGCGCGCGCCGGCGGCAACTGGTCCTTGTCGAAATGCAGCACATAGCGTGCCCCGCCCTGCAGCGGCTTGCCGTTGGCATCCGTACGGGTGGAGGCGTAGATCGCGTCTTCGGGCAGGTTGGCGCCCAGCCCCACCCAGGCGGTCACCGCGCGGCGGCCGTAGCTGGTGCCATAGGTGCCCAGGTCGCGATGCATGACCCAGCCGTTGCCGGCATCGGCATTGCCCTTGCGCGCGCCCTGCACGATCGCCGCCAGCGCCGCGGTGGCGCCCTCCTGCACCGCGCGCGCGGTGGAGGGTTCCATCACCGTGGTCTTGAACGGCACCCCCGGGGTGATGCCCATGCGGCGGAGCTTGTCGACCATGGCGGCATCGGCGGGCGCCGGCGGATTGGCCGGCAGCAAGGCGGCAAAGCGCGTGAAGAAGGCCTGTGCATCCATTGCCGCCACCAGCTCCACGGGCGAGCTTTCAGTGTCGATGGCCGTGGGCCGCGGCGCAGCCTTCTCCGGCACGCGCCGCCCGCCACCCCAGGCCGACAACGGCGTCAGCCGGTACTGGTCCTGCAGCCGGTGCACCGCCGGGAAGTCCTGCTTGCCATTGGCCTGCGTGCGGCCGATCAGCCAGACCATCGACGTGGGCGAGCGGATCTCCTGCATGCCCTTGGGCAGCGTGCCGCGCCAGTCAGGCCCGGTAATGACGAAGTTGCCGCGGCGGGTGCCGGTGGTGCGCTTGCCGGGCGACGCGAACACATTGGTCCACGCATCCATCAGTGGCATCAGGTAGTAGCGCCCTTGCGTATCGGGCACGGACAGGATCACCGGCTCCCTGGACAGGTCGAGCCAAGCCGACGAATACAGCGTGTCGGCGTTGGGGCTGACCACGTCGGTGAAGCTTGCGTCCGGGAAGGTGCGCTTGTGGTTGAAGGTATTGACCGGCGTGCGCAGCGTCATCAGTTCGCGCGTCACGTCCATCAGCACCATCGGATAGGCGAAGGTAAAGACCTCGGCGGACAAGGCCTTCATGGCCTGGTCGGACGGCGGTTGCTCGACAACTGTCGGGCTGGTCCCTTGATCCGGCGCTGAGGCACAGCCGGACAGCATGACGGCGAGCGTGACCGCGCTCGCCAGTTGACGAAAGGATGGCTTCATGACCCCGTTTTCCCAATGTTTTTGCGGCTTTTCGGGCGTTGCGGCTATGACTGCCGGCATGTCTTCCCGAAGGCGCATCTATTCCGTGCGCATCTTGTCCCGCGCGCCGGTGACCTGTCAATTCCTATGAAGTCGGGAAGCGAGGGCAAGCGCACCGAACGTCAGCGGCATCGGTCATGGGTGAATCATAAAGCACTTATAGAGGTGATGAAAGCCGCATGCACGGCTGCGGCCGGGGATCTTCTCCCTCCCTCAAGCCTCAGCGCGTCAGGAAATCCAGCACCACCTTGCTGAACGCCTCGGCCTGCTCCAGGTTGGAGATATGTGCGGCCTCCAGCTCGACATAGTGGGCGCCCGGGATCGTCTGCGCCAGGAACACGCCATCGCGCGGCGGCGTGGGCAGGTCGCCCGAGCCGGCGATGACCAGCGTCGGCGTGGCGATCTTTTCGATTTGCGCGCGCAGGTCGGCATCGCGCACCGCCAGGCAGTTGGCCGCATAGCCCGCGGCCGGGGTGGCCCCGAGCATGCCGCGCAGCGATGCCACCAGCCCCGGATGCGCGGCCGCGTACGGCGGGGTGATCCATTTATCGACCACCGCGGCCGCGATCGATGCCACGCCGTCGCGCTCGACCGCCGCGGCGCGGTTGGTCCAGTTCTCCGGCGGGCCGATATAGGCGGCGGTATTGCACAGCACCAGCTTGCGCAGGCGCGGGCCATGGTTCAGGGCCAGCCACATGCCAGTGATGCCACCCATCGACAAGCCGCAGAAACTGGCCTCGCCGATGCCAAGGTGATCGAGCAGCGCGATCACGTCGCCGCCGAGTTGCGCGATGCTGTACGGACCCGCCGGCACCGACGACTCGCCATGGCCGCGCGTGTCATAGCGCAGCACGCGGAAGTGCTGGCTGAAGGCCGCCACCTGCGGCTCCCACATGCTGAAGCTGGTGCCCAGCGAATTGGACAGCACCAGCACCGGCAGGTGCTCGGCGCCATCGAGGCGGTAATGCAGTCGGACGTTGGCGAGGTCGGCGTATGGCATGGCTTATGGATCAGGATCAGTGGGCTGGGTGGCAAGCGCTCAGTTCGGCGTGATGGCCGAACCGTGTTGCGCCAGCGGCGTGACCTTGATCTCCATATACGGGTACAGCGGCAGCGTGGTCAGCAGCGTGTGCAGTTCGTCGTTGTCGCCGACATCGAAGATGCTGACGTTGGCGTACTGGCCCACCACGCGCCACAGGTGGCGCCACTTGCCTTCGCGCTGCAGGCGCTGCGACATGGCCTTCTCGTCGGCCTTGAGCTGCTCGACCAGCTGCGGATCGAGCGATGCGGGAATCTTGACGGTCATTTCGGCCATGAACAACATGGGGTCTCCTTGTCTGGGGGTACGGTGGAATGGAGGCAGCGTCGGCTGCCTCGTCAAAGATGGCGCACGCCGTCAAGATAGGCCTTGCGCCAGCGCACGATGCGCACCTCGGCAAACAGGCCCGCCTGGGTGAACGGATCGGCGTCGATGAATTGCTGTGCCGCGTCGCGGGTGTCGACATCGACGATATAGATGCCGCCACCGGCGTCCGAGCCATCGTCGTTGAGCTTGGCGCCGCAGGCCAGCAGCAGCGCCTTGTTGGCTTCCAGGTAATCCAGGTGGCTGGCGCGGGTGGCCTGGCGCACGTGCTGGTGATTGGGCTTGTCGACGGTTTCGATCAGGTACGGCATGGCAGTCCTCCTGTCAGCGGCACGCTGGCCGCGGGTCAAAGTCAGGCAATCTGCGCGCCCCACAGCAGCAGCGCGGCAATGTAGATCAGGCCCACCCAGAACATCATGATCACGGTGTAGCCCATCACGTCCTTCAGGTTCAGCTTGGACAGCGCCAGCGCCGGCAATATCCAGAACGGCTGCACCAGGTCGTTCCAGGCATTGCCGAGCATCACCGACATCGAGGTCTGGCTGACCGAGCTGTTGATGGCCTTGGCCGCATCGACCATGAACGGGCCCTGGATCATCCAGTGGCCACCGCCCGAGGGCGCGAAGAAGTTGATCACGAACGAGCTGAGCAGCCCCCAGAACGGCAGCGTCTGCGGCGTGGCAATCTCCACGAACACGCGCGAGATCGTATCCACCAGCCCCGAGCCGGCCATGATCGCCATGATGCCTGCATAGAACGGATACTGCAGGATGATGCCGGAAATGGTCTTGATGCCTTCGTTCAGCTTGGCCACGTAGTTGACCGGCGTGCCCAGCAGCAGCACGCCCGCGAACAGGATCAGGAAGTTGATCAGGTTCAGGTCGAGCGAGCCGCCCTGCGTGAAGTAGATGACCGCGTAGGCCATGCCGCACAGGCCGATGGCCAGGCTCAGGAGGCGGCTGTTGTTCATGCGCGCCGCCAGGGTGTTCTCGCCGCCCATGCTGTGGGCCGAACCGGCCTCGGCCTGCGCGGGTTCCTGGTCGCGGCGGATCTCCACCACATCGGCCGGGTTGCGCGG
Source organism: Cupriavidus sp. SK-4 (assembly GCF_000611125.1). Taxonomy (NCBI): domain Bacteria; kingdom Pseudomonadati; phylum Pseudomonadota; class Betaproteobacteria; order Burkholderiales; family Burkholderiaceae; genus Cupriavidus; species Cupriavidus sp. SK-4. Next base: position 53,285 of record NZ_JFJW01000003.1, on the reverse strand, counting down.
ATGCAGCCAGGCATTGAGCAGCGGCAGCGTGACGATCACCGCCAGGCTGGTCAACAGCATCGGCGTGGAAAAGATGGTTTCAGACAGCGGGATCACGCCCATCAGCTTTTCCATCGGGTGGCCCGGGGTGGAGATCAGCACCGGGATGCTGGCCGACAGGCCCAGCCCGTACAGGGTGAAGCCGCTGTACGCGGCGGCGATGATGAGCGGGTAATGCACGCCACGGACCTTCAGCGCCAGCTTCCTGGCGATGATGCCGCCGATCACCAGCCCGAAGCCCCAGTTCAGGTAGCTGCCGATGCCGCCCACCAGCGTGGCGACGATCACCGCGGTGCGCGGCGAGTGCACCGCGCTGACGATGCGGTCGAGCATGCGGTCAGTGAACGGCGCGGTGGCCAGCACATAGCCCATCGCCAGGATCACCGCCATCTGCGTGGTGAATGCCAGCAGGTTCCAGAACCCCTTGCCCCAGCTGGCGATCACGGCCGGCGCTGCCTGCCCTTGCACCGTCACCGCCAGCGCCATCGTCAGCAAGGTCAGGCCGATGGCAAATACAAAGGGATCCGGAAGGTACCGGCGCATGAGTTCGGTGAAGAACCCGGCGATCTTGCTCATAGTTTCCTTGTCTCCAGTTTCAGCCAAAGTTACGCCATTAGAACTATAGTTCTATATGCGAACTTCGTAAAAGTGCGTGGCTATGCTAATGGCCGGTCGACCGGTAGGTCAAGGAAATGGGGAAGCGCGATTACCTTCGTTTCGCGCAACAATTATCGAATTTGCGGCCTGGCACTTTCAGCGCAGGCTCTGCAAGGCGGCCGATCGGCAGCATCAATACCGCATCTGCACGTCGTCGACCTTGCCCGTACGCGCGTTGTACAGGCAGGCATAGTGGAAGCCGATCGCCGACGAACTGTCGTCAGGCTCGAACACGCCTTCACCATTGACCGAGGTCTGCGCATTGGGGCGCAGGTAGTACTGCTCGCGGTCGGCCATCAGCATCACGCTGCCGGGCTGCGGGTAGCGGCGCTTGAGAGCTTCCGCCACGGCGGGCTCGCAGGCAGTGGACGCGGCCCTGGATGCGGCTTGTGGATCGACGGTGATGCGGGTGGTGGCCGGGGGCACAGGGCGCGGTGCCATCTGCGGCGGCGTTTCGCAGGCGGCCAGCAGGCACACCAGCGGCAGGCACAGGCAAGAAGCTCGGATCACGCGGACCTCCAGAAGGAGGGCGCCGGCAACGGGCACCCCAAAAAGTGAAGCGGAGCTATCAGGTTACTGCCTCTGGCCGGAAAAGCCAAAGCCGGCGCGCCCGGGCAGCCCGGCAATCCCCCGCCGATAGCGAATCTTTGAACGCGGCTAAACTATGGCACGCGGCAGCGCCCCGGGTTCCGGCCAGGTGCGTGCCGCCAGCACAACCACGATGCCGACACAATGACAACCACAGAGACAAGCGGCAACCGCCCTGCCACCCCTGCCCCCCTGCTGCGCACCGCCGCCAGCCTGCTCGTCGTGCGCGATGCGCCGGCCGGCATGGAAGTGCTGCTGGTACGCCGCGTCGAACGCGCCAACGACCGCAGCAGCGGCGCCTACGTTTTCCCCGGCGGCACGCTCGACGCGCAGGACAAGGCCCTGCACGCGCATGCCCACGGTCTGGACGACGCCCTTGCCAGCGAACGCCTGGGCCTGCCGGCCAGCGGCCTGGACTTCTACCTGGCCGCCTTGCGCGAATGCTATGAAGAGGCCGGCCTGCTGTTTGCCTGCGACCGCGACGGGCGCCTGCAGTCGCCGCACCAGCTCGACCCCGCCCGGCAGGCGCTGCTGCGCGAGGCAGTGCAGCGCGGCGGCCCCGGCCTGGCCCACGCTTGCGAGCAACTGGGCCTGCGCCTGGCGGCCGACCGGCTCGCCTATCACAGCTACTGGCTGACGCCGCCCGGCCTGCCCAAGCGTTTCGATACCCGCTTCTTTGTCGCCATCGCCCCCGAAGGCCAGGTGGCCGTGCCCGACGGCACCGAGATCGTGGAGCACCGCTGGATCCGCCCCGGCGAGGCCGCCGATCCCGCCAGCGGCCTGGCGCTGATGCACGTCACGCGCCGCACGCTGAGCTCGATCGCGCAGTTTGAAAGCGCCGCGGCCTGCTACGCCTATTTCTCGCAGCTGCGCGGCATTGCCTGCATCATGCCGCGGCTGGCCACCGGAGCGGCCGGCGTGCGCCCGGTGATGCCCAACGAGCCGTGCTACGCCGAGATCGGCCGCATCGACCCCGACGGCACCACGCACGGCCGTTATGAGCTGGCACCGGGCGTGCCGGTACGGCTGTCCGAGCGCGTCTGGCGCGTGACCGCCAACAACGGCAGCGTGATGACGGGCCCGGGCACCAACACCTACCTGGTAGGCGGCGGCGCGCGCAATGAATGGGCCGTGATCGATCCGGGCCCCGACGATGGCGAGCATGTGCGCGCCATCCTGGCTGCCGCACCCGGCGCGATCCGCTGGATCCTCGCCACCCATACCCACCTGGACCACTCGCCCGCTGCCGCCGCGCTGCAGGCCGCCACCGGCGCCACGGTGCTCGGGCGTGCCGCGCCAGCCGGCCAGTGGCAGGACGCCAGCTTCGAGCCACAGCGCGAACTGGACCACGGCGAGCGCCTCGCCCTCACCGAGGACTGCACCCTGCGCGTGTGCCACACGCCGGGCCACGCCTCGAACCACCTCTGCTACCTGCTGGAAGAAGAAAAGACACTCTTCACCGGCGACCACGTGATGCAGGGCTCGACCGTCGTCATCGGCCCGCCCGATGGCGACATGCGCGCCTACCTGGACTCGCTCGCAGCGCTGCAGGACGAAGACCTAGACTGGCTGGCGCCGGGCCATGGCTTCCTGATCGCGCGGCCGCAGGACGCCATCCGCATCCTGATCCGGCACCGGCTGCAGCGCGAGGCCAAGGTCGCTGCCGCACTGCGCGAACTGGGACCGGCACCGATCGGCGAGCTGCTGCTGCGCGTCTACGACGATGTGCCTCCACGCATGCATCCGGTCGCGCAGCGATCGCTGCTGGCGCACCTGCTCAAGCTGCGCGATGACGGCAAGGCGCAGGAAGCGGACGGCATCTGGTCGAACGCCACGGCGTAGCACTGGCGCGGGCATCGGGGCCAGTTGAAGATTTTTGGCGGGGGGCTTGCGCAAACCGGAAATTGCGCTACAATGGCGCCTCTCGTGTGCGGCTGTAGCTCAGTTGGATAGAGTACTTGGCTACGAACCAAGGGGTCGTGGGTTCGAATCCTGCCAGCCGCGCCACCTATGCAGAAAGAAAAAGGGCCTCCGGAAACGGAAGCCCTTTTTTCATTGCGGCGCTCGCATCTGGCGCCACCCTCCCCACTACCACCGATAGCGCGCCCCGACCGTTCCGCCCGGGTTGCGCCCCGCCCTCACCTTGAACCACAGCTTCATGCCGGTCGATGTATTGCCATGCGCGCCGATGTTGAAGGAGAACAGCCCGCGCAGCAGGTCGGCATCGATCTTGGTGCCGTTGATGTTGATGACCTGCTTGCGGCTGTCCTGCCACCAGTCTGCCTCGACAAAGGGATAGATGCCGGCCAGCCGCGTCGGCTGCGCGCCGTACAGGCGCACGCCGATACCGGCGGCGCTGGCATCGCCGGGCATGGCTTGCATCGGCATGCCGGAGACGGGCGACATGCCAGGCTGGTAGGCCAGCTGCAAGCGCGGCTGGATGATCAGCCCGCCTGCGCGCGGCACCACGGCATCGACCGCCAGCGCCATGGTGCGCACGCGACTGTCGGCAAAACCGCCTGCGCTGGTGATGTCATCCAGGTGCAGCGACACCCGGCGCGGGCGCTCGGCCATGGCGGCGGTTTCACGGTCGACCGCGGCAAGGCCGGGAGCATCGTCATCGGGCCCGGGGCCCATGGCAAGCGTTAACGCGGATGGGGACGATGGCGACTGCGCGGCATACTCGACGGTGACGGGCTCGGCGGGCGTGGCAGACCAGACAGGAGCAGCAGTGTCGGCAACCAGCAGATCGGGCACGTCGGCGATGGCGGGCTGCCCGGCTTGCGCCTGCAGCGGCTGGTCCCAGCCGGAGATGCCCTGGCTTTCCGGAACGGCGTCATCTGCATGGGCCAGTGCACACAACAGCATGGCCAGGATGACGCTGTACTGCAGGTGATGCAGGACCATGCCGTGGCGCGCGGCACATGCGTGCCACCCGGGGCAAGTCCCCGCCTCCCTCCCTCTCGATGACAAGACCGTAGTCATGGCAACCACCTTCGGACGTTATATGTGCCTGCCCGATGAGCTTGAGCATAGGTCAAATGCCCTGCCAGCGTTAGCCGCGAATGTTCGGCCGCGCGCGCGCCGTGCGGCGCTGCCGGTGAGCAAATTTGGCCGGGCCGCTGCGCCTTTTCGTCAATAATGGCGGTAATGACAAATCTTGCAGACATAGCCCGGCATGCTGCCGCCGGGAGCAAACCTTATGGCCTTGTGGCAACGTGCGCGCCGGCGTGAGTCCGAACCCGGGGGCATGCCGCCGCCGGCCGGACGCAGCCGCAGCCTGAAGCGCAAGCTGGCGATCGCCACGGCGGTCGGCGGGCTCTGCACCCTGGTGCTCGCCGCGCTGGTGATGGCCCGCTCGTATGGCGACTTCACCTCGGCGCGGCAGAACCTGTATGACATCTCGGCGTACCGCGAGCTGCTGGAGGCCGCCAACGTGCTGTCCGCGGAACGCGGACCGGCCAACAGCGTGCTGGGAGAGCCACCCTCGCCCCACACCCCCGCGCGTGAACGCCTGCAAACTTTCCGCGCCCGCAGCGACGCCGCGCTGGCGCGCCTGTCCGCGCCGCCGCCGGCACCCTTCGGCCTGCACCACCACCACCTGCCGCCGCTGATGGTCGAGCGCGTGCGCGAACGCCTGGCGCGGGCGCGGGCCGAGATCGACGAACTCGCCGAGCGCCCGCGCCAGGACCGTGACATGGACGAGATCCGCCATGCCATCGAAAGCATGTTCGAGGTCGTGGACGCGCTGCAGCCGGCCATCGCCTGGCAGGTGCGCGAACTCTCCGCCTGCGACGACGGCCTGGCGGCGCCGGCGCTGACCGGCAGGATGCTGGGCGACCTGCGCGAGTATGGCGGGCGCATCGCCTCGCAGATCATGGCGCCCGTGGCGGCGCGCCAGCCGATGCCGGTGCAGAGCCTGGTGGATGCCACGCGCTCGCGCGGCCGGCTGCTGGAGCTATGGCAGCTGGCGGGACCGGCGTACAACATGTTCGGCGCCGTGCCCGCGCTGGAGCAGGCATACGCCGACGCCGGCCACCAGTTCTTCGGCCAGGGCCTGTCCATGATCGACAGCCTGGTTGCGCAGGGCCGCGTCTCGGGCCATTACTCGATGACGCCGACGGAGCTGACCAACCGCTATGTGCGCACGCTGGAGCCGCTGGAGCGGCTGCGCAGCGTATTCCTGGACGAGGTGGTCGCGCATTTCACGGCAACGCGCGCACAGGCGCTGCGCGAGCTGACGGCCGCGTGCGGCACGTCGGCGCTGATCCTTGCCGTGCTGGGCTACGTGCTGGTGTTCACGCAGCGCTCGGTGTTCCTGCCGCTGCTGCGCGCCGGCGACGAAGTGATCAGCCTGGCCGAGGCACGCGACCACCCGCACTACGCCGCGCCAGCGGCGTCCGCCAGGCCCGCGGCGGAGATGCGGCGCCTGTTCGATGCCATCGAGATCCTGCGCCGCAAGCTGCGCGAGCGCGCCTCGCTGACCGCGCAGCTGGAACACCAGGCGCGCACCGACAGCCTGACCGGACTGCTCAACCGGCGCGCGCTGGAGCTGGTGGCCGCGCAGTACGCGGCACACGACAGCGCCAGCCTGGTGCTGATCGATGTGGACCGCTTCAAGCAGATCAACGACCGCCATGGCCATGCCGCCGGCGACCAGGTGCTGCGCGACCTCGCTGCGATGATGCGCGCGCTGGTGCCGCCCGAAGGCGTGCTGGCACGCTTCGGCGGCGAGGAGTTCGCGCTGCTGCTGCCGCACGGCAGGCCGGGCGAGGCCGCCGCGCTGGCCGAAACCCTGCGCGCGGAAGTCGCGTCCCGCCCGGTCTACCTGTCGGGCAGCACCCAGCTGCGCGTCACCGCCAGCTTCGGCGTGGCCATCGGGCGCGGCGGCGAGCGTTACTGGCAGCGGCTGTTCGGCGCGGCCGACGCCGCCATGTACCGCGCCAAGGCCGAAGGGCGCAATTGCGTGCGCGAGGCACAGCGCGAGGAAGGACTGGCAACCGGCTGAACCATCCAGCGCCGGAACCAGCACGGAAACGATGGACGAAAAAAACCCGCATCGCTGCGGGTTTTTTCCAGCTATCCGAGGCCGGCGCCCGGCGAGGACTCGGTCACCTATGCCGGCTGAAACGAAGAAAGGCTCGCTTGCGCGAGCCTTCCCGAATATTGGTGCCCAGAAGAGGACTCGAACCTCCACAGTGTTGCCACCGCTAGGACCTGAACCTAGTGCGTCTACCAATTCCGCCATCTGGGCTTCGTTTCGCTGCATTGCTGCTGCGATGCGAAGAAGGAAATTATGCCGAGCACGACAGGGACTGTCAACACCCTGACACAAAAAATTTGTGCTCCTTATTGCCCGCCGCCGCGCCGCAGGAAGTCCACCTGCGCCGGCCGGCCAGGCAGGTCCAGCGCGGCCATCGCCGGGGGCATGCTGGCGATGGTCTTGCCGGCACGCAGCACCCGCAGCCGCGTGGCGCGCAGGCGGATCGCCTCCACCGGGTCGCGCGCCTGCAGCAGCACCAGGTCGGCGCGGCAGCCGGGCGCCACGCCGTAGCCGTCCAGCCCCAGGATCTGCGCGGGCGTGGCGGTCACCGCGGCGAAGCAGGCGCGCATGCCCTCCTGCCCGGTCATCTGCGCGACGTGCAGCCCCATGTGCGCCACTTCCAGCATGTCGCCGGAGCCCAGGCTGTACCACGGATCCATCACGCAATCGTGGCCGAACGCCACCGGCACGCCGGCCTCCAGCAACTCCGGCACGCGCGTCATGCCGCGGCGCCGGGGATAGGTATCGTGCCGCCCCTGCAGCGTGATGTTGATCAGCGGATTGGCGATCGCCGCCACGCCGGCCTCGCGCATCAGCGGGATCAGCTTGGACACGTAGTAGTTGTCCATCGAGTGCATCGAGGTCAGGTGCGAGCCCGCCACCCTGCCCTGCAGGCCTAGCCGCACGGTCTCGCTGGCCAGCGTCTCGATGTGGCGCGACAGCGGGTCGTCGCTCTCGTCGCAATGCATGTCGACGCGCAGGCCGCGGTCGGCCGCCAGCTCGCACAGCAGCCGGACCGATTCCGCGCCCTGCGCCATGGTGCGCTCGAAATGCGGGATGCCGCCGACCACGTCGACGCCCATGTCCAGCGCGCGCTTCAGGTTGTCCAGCGCGCCGGGCGCGCGCAGCGCCCCGTCCTGCGGGAATGCCACCAGCTGCAGGTCCAGGTAGGGACGCACGCGCTCGCGCACGTGCAGCAGCGCCTCCACCGCCAGCAGCCGCGGATCGCACACGTCCACATGCGAGCGGATCGCCAGCAGCCCGCGCGCCACCGCCCAGTCGCAATAGGCCAGTGCGCGCTCGACCAGCGCTTCCTGCGTCAGCATCGGCTTGAGCTCACCCCACAGCGCAATGCCTTCGAGCAGCGTGCCCGACTGGTTCACGCGCGGCAGCCCGTACGACAGCGTGGCGTCCATATGGAAGTGCGCATCGACGAACGGCGGCGTCACCAGCTGGCCGGCCGCATCGATCTCTTCGGCGGCGCGCGCGGCCAGTGCCGGCTCGACCGCGGAGATGCGGCCTGCGGCAATGCCGATATCGATGTCGGTGCGCCCGTCGGGCAGGTTGCAATGCCGCAGGATCAGGTCGAGCATGGGGGTCTCTCAGGCAGGAGGCACGCCGATGTTCTCACGGCACCGGCTCCGGCGCCACGGTGCGCGGGTCCAGGCGTCATGCGCGCCGGTCGGGCGCGGCGGGCTCGGGGTCGAGTCCGCAGCCGCGCAGCAGCAGCGCCACCAGGTGCTCGGTGGCCTGAGCATAGTCCTGCTGCTCCATCTGGCTGACGCCAAGCACCGCGCATACCTGCGACTCGAAATCCGCATAGGTCTGCGTGGCCGCCCAGATCGTGAAGAACAGGTGCTGCGGGTCGACCGGCGCCATCTGGCCGCGGTCGATCCACTGCTGCACCACCGCCGCCTTGCGCGACACCAGTTCGCGCAGCACCTGCCGCAGGACCTCGCCGATCTCATGCGCGCCGTGCAGCAGTTCGTTGGCAAATACGCGCGATGCATCCGGATGACTGGCCGACAGCCGCATCTTGGCGCGGATGTATTGTTCCAGCGCCACCTGCGGCGGCAGCTCGGCGCGGATGATGTCGGTCTCCGACAGCCACAGCTGCAGCGTATGCGCCAGCACGGCGCGGTACAGCGCCTGCTTGGTGCGGAAGTAGTAATGCAGGTTGGACTTGGGCACGCCGGCGCGCACCGCGATCTCGGCCATGGTGGCGCCGGCGAAGCCCGCGCGCGCAAAGACATGCTCGGCCGCGTGCAGGATCATGGCCTGGTTCTCCTGCCGGATGCGCCCGCCCGGGGCATCGCACGCGGGCAGCGGGCGCCGCGCCGTGGCGCTGGCGGGCGTGTCCATCAGCGCGTGCCGTAGAGGCGGTCGCCGGCGTCGCCCAGCCCGGGCACGATATAGCCGTGCTCGTTGAGGGTGTCGTCGATGGCCGCGGTGACGATGCCGACCTCAGGGTGCGCCGCGCGCAGCGCGCGCAGCCCGGGGCGCGAGGCGATCAGGCACACGTACTTCATGGTGGTGACGCCGGCCTCTTTCAGGCGGTTCAGCGCGGCGATGGCCGAGTTGCCGGTGGCCAGCATCGGGTCCACCACGATCACCATGCGCTCCTGGATGTCTTCCGGCATCTTGAAGTAGTACTCGATCGGCTCCAGCGTCTCGGGGTCGCGGTACAGGCCGATATGCCCGACCCGCGCCGCCGGCAGCAGCTCCAGCATGCCGTCGATAAAGCCGTTGCCCGCGCGCAGGATCGACACCAGGCACAGCTTCTTGCCGGACAGCACCCGCGACTGCATCGGCGCGATCGGCGTGCGGATGGCGATGGTCTCCATGGCCAGGTCGCGCGTGGCTTCGTAGGTCAGCAACTGGCTGATTTCGCGCACCAGCCGGCGGAAGTTGTCGGTGGTGGTCTCTTCGCTGCGCACCAGGGTGACCTTGTGCTGCACCAGCGGGTGGTCGACGACCAGCACGCCGGGCAGGCCGGCAGCATCGGCATCGAGTGGGTCAACAGCGGGAACAGCGGACATGTCGTTCATGGTGACGCTCCTGATGCCACGTTTCACATGCAATGCCTGCCAGCAACGTCGGCCGCCTGGCGGCCGACGTGCTCAGAACACGGTGCCGTCGCTGATGATGGCGAACGGCGGCGCGCCACCCTGGCGCCGCTTGGCGGCAATGCGGCGCCCCGCCGCCCAGGTGCCGCCTTCCAGCACGCGCGCCAGCGGGAAGTTCTCTTCCTGCAAGCCAAGCGCCTGGCGCACGCCGTCGGCCACCAGGTCCAGGCCGGTCACCGTCAGCGCGCGCCATTCGACGATCACCGGCTCATCCACCGCATGCGGCACGGCGGCAAAGCCGGGGTCGCGCGGCACCATCAGCTCGAAGTCGTAGAGCAGGCCGCCGTTGCGGTATTCGGGCAGGCCCGTCAGCGCGTCCAGCCCGGTCACGGTCAGGCCGGCGTCTTCCAGCGGCTCCAGCAGCGAATAGGTCAGCCATTGCGTGAGCTTGTGGAACGGCACCAGCCCGCCCGGCGCGGCCGGATGCCGCCAGCAGTCGCCCAGCGACACGCCTTCGACAATGATCCGCCCCGGCCATACCGGCCCCAGGCCAACCAGCAGCGTGCGCAGCAGGAAGCTGGCGTCGAGCTGCCCGTTGACCGCATGCGCCTTCAGGTAGTCATACAGGTTGCCCAGCCGCGCCGGCCGGCCAAACAGCGCCGGGGTCGCCTCCATCACCTCGCCGAGGCGGCGCAGCAGGCCGGCGCGGCCTTCCAGCCCCACCAGCGGGTTGTGCTGCGCGACCTGGAAGGCGTGGGCGATGCTGTCGGCATCGATGCGCTGCAGCCGCTCGGCGTCCGCGCGCAGCGGATCGCCCGGCGCGGCCGAGAAGCCGCCGCGTGCGAACAGGACGAAGCTGGCCACGCCCAGCCCTTCCGAGCGCGTCAGCACCAGGTCGCTGGCCGGATCGCGGTAACGCCAGTCAGGGCCGGCGCCGGCATCCAGCAGTACGCTTGGAATCACCAGGTCGATGCCGATGCGGGCGCGCTCCTCGCGGTGCTCGGGCCCGCTCAGCGCGGCACGCTCGCACAGCACCTGCCAGCGGTCCGCGCGCTGGTCGACGGCGCCGCTTTCAAAATGGCGCCAGCGGCTGTGGTACGGCACCTGCAGGTCCGGATAGCGCTGGCGGATGGTGCTGGCGACATAGTCGGCAATGGCATGCACGCGGTCCGGATGCCAGGTGAAAAGTTCGGACGCGCCGCTGGCCACGTGTTCGGTGACCGCCGCGCAATGCGTGCGCACCGCCTCGGCACACAGCAACGCCGAAGCGGGGTGCCCTTCCGGCACCGGGCTCAGCCAGCCGGCACCCGGCCGCATCTCGTTACCTGTACCCTGGCGGTCCATGCCGGGCTTGCCATCCTCGGGAAACATCGTCATTCGTTCAACCCCCTGCCCTTTGCCAGGGCCAGTTCGTTCGCATCCGGCGGCGTGTAGTGCGTAAAGTAGCCGGCGGCCACCTTGGCATCGATCTCGACACGGGCGTCGGCGGGAATCAGGGCCTCGGGGATGGCCACCTGCTCGACCACCTCGATGCCCTGCGCCACCAGCGCGCCATGCTTCATGTTGCTCATCGACGCCCAGCGGTCGATGCGGCGGATGCCCAGCCAGTGGAACACATCCGGCATCAGCTCCTGGAAACGCATGTCCTGCACGCCTGCCACGCATTCGGTGCGGGCAAAGTAAGTCTCGGCACGATCGCCGCCCACCTGCCGCTTGCGGGCGTTGTAGACCAGGAACTTGGTCACCTCGCCCAGCGCGCGGCCCTCCTTGCGGTTGTAGACCACCAGCCCGACACCGCCCTGCTGCGCCATCTCGATGCACACCTCGATGCCATGTGCCAGATACGGCCGGCAGGTACAGATGTCTGACCCGAACACATCCGATCCGTTGCATTCATCGTGCACGCGGCACGCCACGCGGGTTTCGGGCTTGCCCAGCTGGCTGACGTCGCCGAAGAAATACAACGTCATGCCGCCGATGGGCGGCAGGAACACCTTCAGGTCCGGCCGCGTCACCAGTTCCGGGAACATGCCGCCGGTCTGCTCGAACAGGCTGCGGCGCAGCACGCTTTCCTTGATGCCGAAACGGGCCGCCAGCCCGGGCAGGTACCACACCGGGTCGACCGCCGCCTTGGTCACGCGCACGTCGCCATTGGCATGGAGGATGTCGCCGTCGGGCTTGAGCCGGCCGGCCGCAATGGCAGACATCAGCTCCGGCATGTTGATATGCGCGCGGGTGACGGCAATGGTGGGGCGGATATCCACGCCGGCCGCGATGCGGTCGGCAAAGACGGTGGACACCAGGTGGCCCCAGGGATCCAGCGAGACAATTTTCTCCGGGTCGCCCCACTGCGGATGCGGGCCGATGGCCTCCGCCGGCGCGGTATCGGTCAGGTCGGTGCGATGGTCGCGCTGCAATGCGCCCGCGGCAACCGCCAGGGCCCGGTAGATGGCGTAGGCGCCAGCGTGAGTGCCGATCACATTGCGCTGCGCCGGATTCGCCAGGCTGGCGATGACCGGCCCGCGCTCGGCCGCCGTGGGGGCGCCCCAGTGGATAGGCTCGGCCGGCTTGTCGCGGCGTGCGTGCGAGGTCAGGACGATATGGTCGGACATGGCACCGGTTCCCGATGGAATCCTGACCAAATGGTCAGGTTTACGATTCCATACTAGGCAACCTTTGTGCCATCGCCCAATGCCCGTTTACGCGAGTGTTGCTCCGATGTGTGTGGCGCCGAACGCAAGTCCGCGCAGGCGGCATGCACGCTTGGCGTGCCGGCGGCGTGACATGGCGGGTGCACAAGCACCAACAAGAGGCGCGCACGCCCATGCTGGCACGGCGCCTTCCGGGGCAAGCCGCACCGTTGCCGCGCGGCCGTGCCTGCAAACGTTACACGCTTTGCCGGCTGGCGCGGTCACGGCCGTTGCCCGGCAGCGCACGCAGCGCCGCCAACGGCCGGGCGCTTTCAATGTAGCGATAGAACAGCGCGCCGGCCACATTGCTGAGCGCCCACGCGGCAACCATGCCGAGCGCGTTCAGCACCGGCTGGCCCGGCGCCAGGTTCGACACCAGCGCGTTGACCAGCAGGCAAACCGGAAAGTGAACCAGGAACACCGAATAGGAAATGCGCCCGAAGAAGCCGACCACGCGCGCCCGCGGCCAGCGCTCCAGCCAACCGCCGCGGCGCGCCACCGCCAGCAGCAGCGCAGTGGCCAGCGCCACCGCGATGCGCAGCCGGAAATCGAAGGCCAGCGCCGCCAGCGCCACCGCGCCGATGACCAGCAGCGGCAACACCGGGCGGCCGGGGTTGGACGCCCAGAAGGCCAGCGCCCCCATGCCATAGGCGCCGAAGAAGTACACCGCCCAGATATCCCACGCGGCATCGCGGTTGAACCAGAACAGCGACGCCACCGCCACCAGCGCCACCATGCCGATGCTGACCCCGGCACCCGCCGGCGCTTTCCCGCGCGCGACGGCGCGTGCGGCCCAAAGCGCGCCCAGCAGCAGCGCAAACAACTGCAGGTCGATGGCCACGTACCAGACCCCGGCCGAGAGCGCATCGACATCGAGCACGTTATGCAGCAGCGTCACATGCGCCAGGAACTGCAGCAGGCCGGGCGGCGCGGGGATCGAGTCATGCACCATCCATTGGCGCGCCAGGGCGGCGCCGGCAATGCTGAGCAGCAGCGCCGCAGCAAAGGGCACCACCAGCTTCTGGTAGCGCCGCCACAGCACCAGCAACGGGTGCTGGCCGATCTCCAGCCGGCCATGCGGCGCCAGGCTGCGCGCGGCGAGAAAGCCGCTGACCACCAGGAAGACCTGCACGGCGATGCGCGCGTAGTCGTACAGCCAGTCCACCAGCCCCGGGGCCAGCCGATACGCGGTATCGGACATCGGGCCATAGAAGGCCAGGTGATGGAGCACGATCAACTGGGAGCTGACGGCTTTCAGGGCGTCGATGCACGGCAGGCGCGACGGACGGGGGCTCATTGTTATAGGAATGTTGCGATTGCCACGGAATGCGCGATTCTACCTGCTTGCACCGGCTCGAATGTGGAACATACGCCACTACCTATAGATTCGTTACACACTGCCCCAGCTTATTGCGAGTTTGCAGGCACATGGATTCATGTCTTAACTAGCAGCGCCTCTAAAGATCTCCCCCGCCAGTTTGCGACTACATTTGACCAGCCTCCCGCGCCGGCTCTTATGCGCCGGTAGCCTAAGCTAGAGGCAGGATTGCCACCTGGGGACGCTTATGCAGCACCGCACGCTCTTCCCCCGCACCGGCCACGCCTTCCGTTGCGGCTTGGCTGAGTGCTCCCTCATCGCCCTTCTGGCCGCAGCCTTGGCGGGATGCGAGGGAGTCCCGCGGGATACCGCAGCAACACCGCCACCGCCCCGTCAGCCAATTACGTCCGGCGACGACGTGTACCCCGCCCCGACCACGGTGCGCGACACGCGACCTGCGGCGCGCACTCCGTAGGCGGCATTTACCTGCGGCATCGGCGTGCCGGTCTCGGGTGTCGTCCGACAAAAACAGAAGCTGGCCGGGAAGGGACCTTGGCTCGCCGCAGGCCGGTTGTCTCTTCGGGACAGCCACGGCATCGGAACACCGGCCTGCCAACTACACGACGGCCTAACCTTGGCCCTGAACCGGAGGATCAGTCTCTATGGCGAAGCCGGCAGGCTTTGGGCCACGGGGGGTAATGCCAGGGTCAGGAACTCGATCATTGGCTCGGCCGGGCTGCAGCTCAAGTGGTGATCCAAGGGTGTCGGCCTCGATTGGGATACGCACGGTCAGCATTGTCCCCTCCCCTGTGGATCGCACGCTGAACGTCCCGCCAAGACGCCGGGTACGCGCGCGCATGCTGCGCATGCCGGTGCCCGGATGCCGTTCGATGGCGGCGGGTTCGAAGCCCATTCCGTTGTCGCTGACAATCAGCTCCAGCCCCCGGGCATCATTGCGCAGGACGACGTCCGTGCGACTCGCCTTGCTGTGCTTCAGTACATTGGTCAGCGCCTCTTGCACGGTCCTCATGACATCAAGAATTTGCGAAGTCGGCAGATAGCATTGATCGAGGCCAGTGAGCTGCCACCGGCACTCGATGTCGTGGCTCTCGAACAGCCGCGTAAGACGGTGCCGCAGTGGCACGATCTGACCTGCCAGTGCGTGCTCGCCAAACTGCTGGCTGGAGGTGGTATCGATGATGATGCGCAGGTCGTCGCGCAACTCCTTTAGGATCGACAGGACCTGGCCTGGCGGGATGTTGTGAGGGATGCGCTCCAGTGTCGCAATTCCGCTGACGAGCGTGCCGCCGAGGCCGTCGTGCAGGTCGTGTGCGAGATTGAGCCGTTCACTGAGCCGCGCATTGGCGACTTCGAACTCGCGCTGGCGATCCAGGTTGGCTGCGAGCTCCGCCTTGGCCGCGTCGATCTTGCAGTGCAGTTCGTCATTGAATCGTTCGATGCGGCGCAGGTTGGCGACGAAGCGCCAGGCCAGCACCAGCGCCATGGCGATCATCTGGAACTGCGAAGTGAGGGCTGCGTAGTAGAGGTTGTCCTTGAGGATGCCAAGAAAGCTCAGCAGGTCGTGTACCGCGGCGGCAAGGAAAATTGCAATGCAAAACGACAGGATGCGATGATCGGTGCGGCCACTGCGCCAGGCAAAGCAGAGAAATACAAGGCACGTCGCGAAGAAATTGCACGCCAGTCCCACCGTCAGCGTGTTGCGCACCTCGGTCAGGTAACCGTGCGGCGCCCCGAGCATGACGGCCGCGCCCAACACTACCAGCGTCCACAGCGCCGCTTCAATGCGCGGCAGGCGCCGTTCGCAGAAGCGCACCATGGACATCGTGAAGGCAGCACTGTAGATGAGCAGCGCGATGATATTTGCGCGCCCCCAGGCATCGGTACTGGCAAACGGCCAGGTGCTCGTCGCCACCTGATTCAGCGCCACCCACCACCAGGCCAGCGACATCAGGCTGAACCAGCCGTAGGTCACTTCTTGCCGGCGCATCACCCAGAGCGAAAAGAAGAAGCAACCTAGCGCGACGGTGACTGCAAGGCTGACCAACTGCAGATCATGACGCAGCCGGTAGGCCTGTTCGTAAGCGGCCCGCAGGCGGTCCGGGTCGGCGACCGATACTGGTCCAAGTCCGGGTTGGTATGCCGACAGCCCCGAGACGCGAATCAGCAGCGTGTTGGTGCCCTCCCGCAGCAACGGCGGAGATATCAACTGATAACGGGGAGTATTCCAGGCTCGCGTGAGCGGTTCGACGAGGCTCGCGTCACGCATCAGCAAGCTGCCGTTGAGATAAACGGCCCCCGCCATATTCAGGTAAGCAAGCATCAGCGCCGTGGGTTGGCTTGCATCCGTGCACTGCCAGCTCAGCCGGTACCAGACCACGCCGTCGAAATCGGGCCAGCGCGAGGACCAGTCGTCCGGCAGCGACACCGGGACCCAGCCCGCCGCCGGCGGGCTATCACCCTGCCAGGTCGATCGGGCAGCCTCTATGCGGGTGAAGGCGGTGGCGCCCGGCCCTTCCTGCGCGATTGCAGCGCCGGCGAGGAGCGTGGCCCCCAAGATCAGCGCAACAAGCCATGCGCACGCGCTTCGAACACGGCCTGGGTGCGGGAGTGGACGGCCAATTTCTTGTATATGTTCCTGATGTGGCATTCGACCGTCAGTCTGGACAAGGACAGCAGATCCGCGATCTCCCGATTGGTCAGGCCCTTGCCGACCAGCGAGAGGATTTCGATTTCCCGTGCGCTCAGCGGCGACGCGCCGACCAATCGGCGCGCATGGATTTCCGCCCCGCCAGGCAATGGTGCCGTCGTGGCGACCAGATCGAGGATGTACCTGGCAACGAAAGGATCGATCGGCGCTCCGCCGCGCAGCGCACTGCGGATCGACAAGGAAATCTCGAGGTCGTCGCGCTCCTTGAGCAGGTAACCGGTGGCACCCGCCTGCAGCGCGCTCACGATGACGCGCTCCGTGTTCCAGGTCGAGATTACCAGAATTGGCAAGGCAGGATCGCGCTCGTGCAACGCGCGAATGAGGTCGATGCCATTGCCGTCGGGCAACCCGACGTCAACCAGCACCATCGCAAACGGCTGGGCGGTTAGCAGCGCATTGGCGTCGGCGAGGCTGCCGGCAAACCACAAGGCCTCCTCGGCATAGCCGAGCGTGGCCAGGATCGTGCGCAGCCTGGTCTGCATCAGTGGCTCGTCCTCGACCACCAGCAAGGGAGCGGGCAACACCGATTCGCCGGCGTCAGGCAATGGTTGGGTCATTGGGTACGGTGCGGTCACGGCCAGAGTTTAGCTGTACCACCGGAATAGGCCGATCTCCGGATCACGTCAGGCTGACAGAAATCGGCGGCGAGGGGCATCCCCGGAACTAGGTAATTCGGGCGAATCTCGCCGGCGGGTAGCCGAGCTTACCAAAATGCCGGATTCCAGGCATAGCCTCCAGCGCATCGAGTGGCATCGCGCCGCGGCCTGACAACTCCACATCGAGGTGGTTTGCTGCTTTGCAGATCCGCTATTGTCAAGCGGAGAATCAACGACGCATGATCGCCGCGATCGAATCGACGCGGGTTCTGTCACAGGCCATTGCGATGCCATCTGCAAACACCGGCTGCGCCAGCCGTGTCAGCACATCACCCGGAGGCGCCTCCACCACCAGCCTGGCGCCATTGGCGCGGGCCAGCAGCATGGCTTCATGCCAGCGCACCGGCGTCGCCATGTTCTGCGCGAGATCCTCAGCAATCTTGCGTGGATCGCGCAGTTCGCGCGCCTTGCTCGCACTGAAGTAGCGCAGCGCAGGCGCCGACATGGCCACGCCCTGCATGGTTTCGCCCAGGGAGCGCGCGGCGTCAGCCAGCAGCGGACAGTGCGACGGTACGTGGATGGCGACCGGCCTGGCGGCCTGTGCGCCGGCCGCCAGCGCCAGCGTCGACACTTCCGCCAGCGCCGAGAGCTTGCCGGCGATCACGATCTGCGTGGGGGCGTTGAAATTGGCCAGGTACACCGGTTGCTGCGGGTTGCAGACCTGCGCCACCAGCGGTTCGAGCCGGTTCCGGTCCAGGCCGAGGATGGCCGTCATCCCATAGCCATCCGGAAAGGCCTGCGCCATCAGCTCCCCGCGCAAGCGCACCAGCCGCAACGCATCGGCAAAGTCCAACACACCTGCGGTCACCGCCGCCGCATAGGCGCCGATGGAGAGGCCGGCCACCGCGTCGGCGCGGGCGTCATGCGCCGCCAGGCAGCGCGCCATGGCCACGCCTGCCGTCAGCAGGCAAAGCTGGGTCCATACCGTGGACTGCAGGCGTGTCGGCGTATCCATCTCTGCCGCTGGTACCTGCAGCACGTCTTCCGCCGCGGCCAGCACCGCAGCCACCGAGGGATGCGCCGGCAGGTCTTTCAGCATGCCGGGGCGCTGTGCGCCCTGGCCGGGGAAGGTAAGCAGGACATTCATCGTGTGGGGTGCCAAGGATCCGCGCACAGCCGCGGGCCGTGATCCGTTTTCAGCAGCACCTTGCCGCCGCTGCGCAGGCGTTCCAGCAGCGAGAAGCCACCAAACGGGGTCGCGACCTGTATATCGAGCCTGGCCGGCGACGCGCGCTGCAGCTCGGCCAGCAGATCCAGATGCGGGGCCGGCAGTGGATGCGCGGCCTGCACGACGAGGTCAAGGTCGCTGTCGGCACGCAGCACGTTGTGCAGACAGGCGAGCGAGAAGCCGGCGCTGCCAGTCACGCCCCACCGGATACCGGCGGCGTCGAGCCAGTCGGCGATGGCCTCGAGCGCGAGGATTGCCGGCAGGGTCGCCAGCTCCGGCCGCCGCCGCCATGCACGCTGCGCAGCCAGGTCCATCGGCGTGACGATCTTGCGGATCGCCGCGGGCGTGATCCAGGTGCCGAAGCGTTCCGCGCGCGTGCGGCCGCGCAGCCCGACGGGGACTGCGCCAGGCCGGCGGTCGTCGCGCCGCACGACCAGCGGGATCTCGCGCAGCGCTGGCAGGCAGACCCATTCCGGCAAGGCGTCGCGGCCCAGGTCGCTGGCCGGATCGCGCAGCCAGACCAGGTCGTGTGGCGCGGGCATCGCAGTGTTCAGGCTTGCCATTGCCGCGACAGGCAGTCACGCACCGCAGCCGATGCCTTGCGGTTTGCGCCCGCCAGCCGGCCGGACAGTCCGTGCGTCGGGTCGCGTCGTATCTCCGCCAGCGCGGAGAGGATGGTGTCGCGCGCCAGGTGCACATCGGCCGGCACCGGGGCGCTGGCCGACTCGACGTCGATCAGCCGCCACAGGATGCCCAGCGTGGCGAAGTTTTCGATGTCGTAGGCCATCGGCGGCACCGTCGACGCCAGCGCTTCGAGGTCCTCGACTGTGCGCATGGTGACCCTGGCGGCGGCCTTCTTGCCCATCGCATGCACCAGCACGCCCTCGTCATTGAGCGCGATGATGCGGTTGGCCTGGTAGCCGTGCGCAAGGAAGGCTCCCGACATGGCGCGCCCGACGATCAGCGCCACCACCGGATGGCCGGCCAGCCGCGCCTCGGCATAGGCAGCGACAGCGCCGGCCAGCGCCTGGTGGATGCCGAGCGCTTCTTCGCGCCGGCCGTACGCCTGGCTGGGGGTATCGACGATCGCCACGATGGCGCGCTTGACCGGCAATTGGCGGTCCGCTTCGATCGCTTCGCGCACCGCGCGCGCCAGCGACCAGCCTTCGAGCAGACCGGCCTCGCCATGACGTGCCCGCGGGAAGCGGCTGGCGGCGTCAGGCACCAGCGCGATCCAGCGAACCGCTGTCCCCGCCAGTTCGCCGTCGGCAACCAGCACTGAGTCCGGCAGACCCGGCTGGATCTGTGCCGCGGGCGCCAGTGCCTGCAGCCAGCGTTCACCACGGCCGGGTTCGCGCGCGGTAGCGGTTTGGGTTGCTGAGTTCATGCGTCGGTCCCCCGTTGCAACAACGCCTGCACATCTGCCGGCGTGGGCTGCGCACTGGCGTCGTACGCCTGCAGCGCGGCCAGGTATTGGGCGTATTGTTCACTGCGATGGCTTCCCGCGACCAGGCCGCGCAACAGTTCGGCGACCTGCCTGCGCATCGCGCCGCAGTCGTCATCGACATACGCATCGGCGAAGCCGGTGGCAACGCGCTGCGTGCCGCCGGTGAAGCTCCAGATAAACGGCCGGTCACGCGAGTCGTACTCGGCGATGCCCGCCTCCTGCTCGATCACGGCCGGGCCGTTCAGGCCAAGGCGCCCTTCCTGCGTCATCACCAGCGCGGTACACAGGCCCGCGGAAATCGACATGCCGCCGAAGCAGCCCACCTGCCCCGCGATCACGCCGACCACCGGCTGGTAGCGGCGCAGGTCGACGATGGCCGCATGGATCTCGGCAATCGCGGCCAGGCCGAGATTGGCTTCCTGCAGGCGCACGCCGCCGGTCTCCAGCAGCAGCACTGCGCGCGTCGGTTCACCGCGGCGGTTGTCTTCGGCGGCCAGCTCCAGCGCACCGGCAATCTTGGCGCCGCCGACTTCGCCCATGCTTCCGCCCTGGAAGGCGCCTTCGATGGCCAGCACCACCGCCGGCATCCCGTCGATGCGCCCCTTGGCGACCACCACGCCGTCATCGCTCTGCGGCACCACACCCTGCGGCGGCAGCCATGGCGACTGCAGGCCGTCGAACGGGCCCGCCAGTTCGCGGAAGGTGCCTGGGTCCAGCAGCGCACGAGCGCGCTCGCGTGCCCCCAGTTCGATAAAGCTGTTGCGCGCCAGCAGTTCCGCCGTGTTCATGCGCCCTCTCCTGGTTGCAGGTCGCTCAGCGCCTCGAAGGCCTCCGCCAGGCGCATGCCGACCACGCCCGGCGTGGCGCCGAAATCGTGGATGCGGATCTGCATCGACGCGCGCGGCTCGGCGGCGAAGACGCGCGCGAGCTGCGCATCCCAGACACGGCCATAGCCATTGACCGAGGTGGTGACCTCAACCGTGGTCACGCCGCCGCTGCCGGGCTCGACCAGCACCTCGAGGTCGCCCGACCCGACCACGCCCACCAGCACGCGCGCCCTGGCGGGCTGCCCCGCCGGAAATTCAAATCGCAGTTGTTCCATCAAAGTCCCCAGAATAGTTGCCCATCGAGTCCTGCGACAGCCGGTCGAGGAAGATCGTCGCGGCCAGCAAGTCCGCCGCGCCGCCCGGCGAGGCGCGCTGCGCCAGCATGCCGGTGTCCAGGTTGCGCAGCTGCCGCCGTCCCACCACCGTGCCCGCGCCACCGGCGGCGAGCACCGCCTTCGCGCCGGCCTGCATGTAGTCCAGGCCCTTGCGCCCCGACCTCGCCAGCACGCAGGTATCGTCCAGCTCGCTCATCAACGCCAGCAGCGCATTGAGACGTGCCGTGGATTCGGTGTCGCCGCGCGCGCGGCTGCGTTGCAGGGCCGGCAGCGCCAGCCGCATCACGTGCGGGAACCCTGCCCGCGCCTGCGCCCGCGCACCGCCAACGCCGTACGCCAGGCAAGCGAGTTCGCCCTTGTTGCCGGTAACCACCGGCCGGTGGCGGTCGGGCAGCGCGGCGATCGCACCCGCCGTGGCACTGATCGCCGCGGCACTGGCGCGCTGCCCGGCCGCGCCGAGCTGTCCCGCGGCGCCGACCAGCAAGCCGATGCACCAGATCGCGCCGCGATGCGTATTGACACCGCCGGTGGCGGACAGCATCACCGCCTCGGCCTCGCGGCCGAGCGCGCCCAGTTGCTCGCGCAGCCCATACCCGACGCGCGGCGCCTGCAGGCCGGCATCGGCCATGGCCGCGAACGACGGGCCCAGCGACTGCGCCGAGCGCAGCATCAGCGGCAATGTCAGGTCGGCATGTGCGCCGCTGCCACGGCTGTCGACCAGGCCAGGCTTGGGCGACAGCCGTGCTTCTTCCACGATCGCGCTGACCGCCAGGCCAGCGAGTGCCTGGGCGCGGGGAGCGGCCGCCGGCTGGTGCCGGTGCTGCGCCGGCGTGTGCAGGATCCTTGCTGCTGCGCTCGCCATTACCAGCTCCGGAAGCGGGCGGGCGGCGCGTACAGCCCGCCGGACCAGTCCACCAGTTCGGCCATGCTCTTGGCCGCCAGCAAGCTGCGCGTGGCCTGGCTGCGCTGCACGCCCAGGTCTTCGGGCAGCGCGATCAGGCCGTCGCTGCGCATCCGGCGCGTGGTGGCGGGGTCATGCTTCATGCCGATCGGCGTGACGCCCGCCACTGCGGCAATCATCCGGCGCCGCTCTTCCAGCGATTGCGCCTTGTACAGGTAGGCAATGCCTTCCTCGGTCAGCACGTGCGTAACGTCGTCCCCGTAGATCATCACCGGTGCCAGCGGCATGCCGCTTTCGCGCGCGACGTCGACCGCGTCCATCGATTCCACGAAGGTGGGCTTGCCACCCGCCTGGAAGGTCTCAACCATCTGCACCACCAGCTTGCGGCCGCGCGCGAGCGGGTCGTCCGTCTCGATCAGATCCAGCCATGCCGGCGTCGGATGCCGGCGCCCGCCCGGGTTGTGACCCATGTTGGGCGCGCCGCCAAAGCCGGAAAGCCGCCCGCGCGTCACGGTGGACGAATGGCCGTCGCCGTCGATCTGCAGGGTCGAGCCGATGAAGAGGTCCACCGCGTACTGGCCGGCAAGCTGGCAGAAGGCCCGGTTGGAACGCATCGAACCGTCCGCACCTGTGAAGAAGACATCCGGCCGGGCGGCGACATAGGCCTCCATGCCCAGTTCGCTGCCAAAGCTGTGCACGCTCTCGACCCAGCCGGTCTCGATGGCAGGGATCAGCGTCGGATGCGGGTTGAGGGTCCAATACTTGCAGATCTTGCCCTTCAGACCCAGCGACTCGCCGTAGGTGGGCAGGATCAGCTCGATCGCCGCGGTGTTGAAGCCGATGCCATGGTTGAGCGACTGCACCTGGTGGCGCTCGTAAATGCCGCGGATCGCCATCATCGCCATCAGCACGTGGACTGGCTTGATCAGGCGCGGGTCGCGCGTGAACAGCGGTTCGCAGAAGAATGGCTTGTCCGCCTGCACTACATAGTCGATCCAGGAACCCGGCACGTCCACGCGCGGCAGGCCGGTGGGGTCGTCGACGATCTCATTGACTTGCGCAATGACCAGCCCGTCGCGGAAGGCCGCGGCCTCTACCAGTGCCGGCGTGTCCTCGGTGCTGGGGCCAGTGTAGAGATTGCCCTCGCGGTCGGCCTTGTAGCCGGCGATCAGCACGACGTTGGGGACCAGGTCCACATACAGCCGCGCATAAAGCTCGATATAGGTGTGGATCGCGCCCACTTCGAGCTGGCCGTCCTCCAGGAACTGCGAGATGCGGATGCTCTGCGCGCCGGCGTACGAGAAATCCAGCTTGCGCGCGATGCCGCGCTCGAACAGGTCCAGGTGTTCCACCCGGCTGACGCTCGGGATGATCATGTGGAGTGCATTCACACGCGCGGGATCGACCTGTGCCAGCGAGCGCGACAGAAAGTCAGCCTGCTTCTGGTTGTTGCCCTCCAGCACCACGCGGTCGCCCGAAAGCAGCACTGCCTCCAGGAAGGGCACGATATCGCTGGTCGGCACCAGCTTGCCCTGGGCAATGGCGGCGGCGTTCTGCTTGCGGCGCGCCTTGGCCTCCCTGCGGGTGTTCCATTGGCGGCCTGTGCTGGTGGTGGTCATCGCATCTCCGGGCTGACGTCTGTCTGATGTGCCCACCTTAAACAGGCGGCGCCAACCGAACAATCACGTTGGGCGGAGAACCATTACGCTGGCCGGAAGCAAGGCCTGAAGCGCGGCCGGACCCAGCCTCGGCGTCCTATTGCTCCGCGTCGCGCATGGCCATGCGGCACACCGCGGCCAGCGCCAGCAGGTTGGGATCGCGCTCGCGGCGGCGCAGGAAGCTCAGGCCGATGGTCTGCTTGATGTCATATTCGCCGGCCAGTGGCACGAACGCCACGTTGCGCGAATACACCCCTTTCACCCGCCCTGGCAAAAGCGTGTAGCCGATGCTACCGCCCACCAGGTTCATCAATGAAAAGATATCGCCGACTTTCATCACCACATTTGGCGTGAATTGGGCAATACGGAAGGCCTCGACAAAACCGTGATAGGTGACAAAGCCCTCGCTCAACGCCACGAACGGCTCGTCGCGGCAGGCTCGCAGGTCGACCGCCGGCATCGAGGCGTAGGGCGAGTCGGCAGGCGCCGCAAAGAAGATATCGTCCTCGAACAGCGGGATCGACTCGATCTCCGGATCGGGCTCGGGCACGGCCATCAACGCGGCGTCGATAGAGCCCTGCTTGAGCTTGTGCAGAAGGTCCGCGTTGGAGCCAAGCACCAGTTCAGTCTGCATTTCCGGGCGCCGCAGCTTCAGCCCGATCACGATCCTGGGCACGGTCTGGACCGTCAGCGAGTAGAGCGAGCCGATCTTGAGCTGGTCGGCCGAATAGCCGGCGGCCTCGCGCGTGGCGCGGATGCCGTCCGCCATGGCCTTGAGCACTTCCCTTGCCGTATCCGCCAGCACATAGGCCGCATCGGTCGGGATCAGGTTGCGGCCCTCATGCCGGAACAGCGCGCAGCTCGTGCCCTCTTCCAGCGAGTGCAGCGCACGGTGCACGCTGACCGTGCTGGTGTCCAGGATCTCGGCCGCCTTGGCCAGGTTGCCGGATTCCATGAACGCCAGCAGGGCTTCGAGTTTGCGGAAGGTGATCTCTTCGCCAATGCGGATTCTCATGGTTCTGGGCTCGGGTATGGGGGCGGCCTCCTATCTTAGCCGCGTGGCGGCCAGTTCGCATGGTTAGCGAGCGATCGCGACCGGAACTCAGAGCACAACAAAGATGAACCACAGCACGACCGGCGCAACCACGGTCACCAGCGCGCCATAGACCATCAGCTTGCGGAAGAAGGCCTGCCGGTCCACGCCCTGTGCGTTGGCCAGTACCAGCGCACCGTTGGTCGAAAACGGGCTTACGTCCACGATCGTCGAGGACACCGCCATCGCCGCGATAAAGCCGATCGCGCTGACGTCGGAGCCTTGCTGCAGGAACGGCACGGCAAGCGGGATCAGCGAGCCCAGCACCGCGGTCGACGAGGCAAACGCCGACACCACCGCACCCACGAAGCACAGCAGCAGCGCCGCGATCAGCGGCGAGGTCAGGTGGGCCACGCTGTGGCCAACGAAATCGATCGTGCCCATCTTGTCCATCACGCCCACAAAGGTGCTGACGCCGACGATCAGCATGATCTCGGGCCACGACACCTGGCCCAGCGCGCGCTTCTGCAGCTCCGGCGCCATCAGCGTGAGCACCAGCGCGATGGTCAGCGAAACGAAGCCGATATCGAGCTTGAAGTAGAGCGTCAGGACGGCCAGAGCCGCCAGGCCGGCCACGGTCAGGTACTGGTAGAGTCCGGCCGGCGTCTCGGCGGTGCTGGCGCCATGGCCCTCGAGCATCGATCCGCGGTCGCGTGCCATCGTCTTCCGCTCTTCCATGCCGGCCTCGGCCTCGGCATCGCCATAGATCTGCGCACCCTGTGCCGGCACGGTGTGTGCGCCGAAGGG